>VGZY01000001.1 GCA_016872355.1 SAR202 cluster bacterium
ACACCGTTTTTGGGGGCCATGGGCACTCCTCAAAAACTTGATGATTTTTCAAAACCATGGTAGCCGCCTTACAAAGCCGTTGCCAGTCCATAGGATCACACATTTTCTGCAAATATGCCCATTTCGACGCTCCGGAAGGAGAAATCCAGGGCGTTGCGTTCAGTCACGCATGTTACCACGCAACACTACCCTTGCCACCCTGAGCGGCAGCGAAGGGTCCAAGAACCTTGCCTGCGGAAGCGCTCGCTGCTGTCAGGGAACGGCCTTAGATTGGCAATAATGGTCATGGATTCCCCCACCTTTTTCGCGTCCGTCGCGGCCGCCACCCGCTGCTTCCCTGGCCTGTTCCTTTTGGCCCCTACCCTTCCTTTGCAAACCGTAATATACTTCCCCCGACCGCCGATGACTCCTCAAAACATTCATGGCGCGCAAAATATTCTTCAGGGCTCCACTGTCCCAACAGGAGAAACAACGTGCAAAAACCTCGACTCATCTACTACACCGACGGCCACCACTTCCATGCAAAGCGCATCGAGCCGCCCGCGAGCATCCACATGCTCCAGTGGCCGGCAGATGAGGTGGCAGGCACAGGCGTGGACCTGCTGGTGCTCGGACTGGGCTACGGCGACGTCTATTTCCACAACAGCAAGGCGGGGCGCGTCGTCGGCGACAAGAAGGAAGTCTGGGAGAACTACATCGACTGGCGCATCATGCGCATGGTCGAGGAGGGCAAGAAGCTGGGCACGGACCAGCTCCGTGAGGTCATCAAGCACGGGCGGGATCTCGGCATTACGGTGTTCCCCAGCCTCAAGCTCCAGGACAGCGCGAAGCAGGGAGACGAGCGGTGCGGCTGGCTGAAGTGGAACAAGGGCGCTGAGGTCTGCATCGGCGAGGGCAAGCTGCAGTGGAACTACGACTTCGCCCGCCAGGATGTACGCGACGACAAGCTGGCCATTGCGCGCGAGGTTCTTGAAGACTACGGCGCGGACGGCCTTGAGCTCGATTTTGAGTTCGGCGGAGCGCTGTTCAAGCCATCCGAAGCAGTCAAGAACACCGGGCTTATGAACGACTACGTCGCGCAGTTCCGCAAGCTTGCGAAAGAGATCGGCAAGAAGCAGAAGCGCGAAATCAAGCTTATGGCCCGCATAGAAGCCGACCGCGAGAACAACCTCGCCAAGGGCATCGACGTAGAGGCATGGTTCAAGCAGGGCAGCATCGATTGGGTCGTAGGCCAGGACCGCGCAGTGCTGACCGACCCCGGCGTGCAGGCCAAATGGCTGCCGGACATCGCCAACGCTCACGGCGGCGCAGCGTACTTCCGCCCTCCCCGCCGCGTCTACGACGAGCGCGTCGGGCTGCCGGCCATCGAACACTATCGCGCTCTGGGCGCGAACCTCAAGGCGCAGGGCTATTCAGGCCAGTACCACGGCTACCTGCCGTGGCCGTTCGCCGAGCGCGAGTACCAGATCCTTCGCGAGCTCGCCTACCCTGAGATGTTCGCCCGCAGGGACAAGGCGTTCACCACCCAGCCCAAAGAGGGCGAGGCCGGCAAGCCGACCACAACGCCACACCGGCAGGTGCCGGCAGTATTGAAGGAAGGCGAAACGGTCTGTGTGGACCTGACCGTATCGGACGATTTCGCCTCGGCGCGCCGTGACGGCGAAATGCGCAAGCCCGTCCTGACCCTGAGGTATGCGTTCTATTGCATTGAGGACGACATCGAGGTCAGGATCAACGGACGTCCGCTCAAGAAGGCTGACGCGGAGATCACGGACGAGCGCGCTCTCCAGATCCCGGTGCAGCTCGCAGGCGGCATGAGCGTCCAGGCGCCGCTCGGGTTTTCCGCCCACTGGTTCCGGTGGAAGCTGGAGCTGGACGATGTGAAGACCGGCAGCAACCGCATCGAAGTGCAGGTCAAGAAGACCGACAAGCGCGCCGGTTTCACACGCAGCCTTATCGGCGTGGAGATACTTACCCGCTTCAAAGACTTCGTGCGACCGGAAGCGTTCGACATGCACCGCGTGGCGCCGAAGTCCGGGTAATACGGGCGTAATGGCGGCCGGCATTGGAGCGCTGGCATTTGTAAGGCTAAGGGGCAGGAAGCGAGCCGCGTAGTTCCGGTTAACAGCATCCAAGAGGGGCCACGAGTATTCGCGGCCCCTTTTCTTTTGGCCCCAACACCTCCAAGATTACTTTTAACCATGATGGTTGACGGAGGATGAGATGGCCCCAACGGTCCGGTTCCTGGGAGCGGCGCAAAACGTCACCGGCTCATGCTACCTAGTGGAGACCAACGGCAGCCGCGTTCTGGTTGACTGCGGCATGTACCAGGAGCGCGAGCTGAGATCCAGGAACTGGGACCCCTTTCCAGTGCCGCCTGGCACAATCGACGCTATCGTGCTCACCCATTCTCACATAGACCATAGTGGGCTGATTCCGAAGCTTGTGCGGGACGGCTTCAAGGGCAGGATATTCTGCACGCCGGCGACTGCCGAGATCGCAAAGATCATGCTGCTTGACTCCGCCGAAGTGCAGGAGGAGGACGCGGCGTACAAAAAGCGCCGCCACCAGCGCGAAGGGCGGACCGGCCCCTACCCTGAGATACCGCTGTACACCCGGCGGGACGCGCTGGACAGCTACAAGCTGTTCGAGCCGTCGCACTACGGCTTGTGGACCAGCGTAGCCCCCGGTATCGAGGCGGTGTTGTACGACGCAGGCCACGTGCTGGGCTGCGCGTTCGTCCGCCTGGAGGTCGGGACGAAGGGCAGCCGCCGGTCCATAGTCTTCTCAGGCGACGTGGGACGCTTTGACAAGCCCGTGCTTGCAGACCCTTCGGCGCCGGGGCCAGCGGACTACATCGTCGTGGAGTCCACGTACGGAGACCGGCTGCATAATGAGGCGCGGGACCTAAATGCGGCCCTCGTGGAGGTCATCAACTCAACGGTCGAGAAGGGAGGCAATCTTCTGATCCCCAGCTTCGCGCTGGAGAGGACGCAGGACCTGATTTTCCGCATGAAGCGGCTGCTCGCGGAGAAGCGGATACCCGAAATGATGGTGTTCCTGGACAGCCCAATGGCCGCGCGGATCACCGAGGTATTCGAGGACCATCCGGAGTACCTGGACGAAGATGTGAGGGAGCTGTTCAGCGATGGCGGCTCGCCTTTCGATTTCCCTGGGCTTGTTACCGTGAGGAACCCGGAGACATCGAAGTCCATAAACAAGATCAGGGGCAGCGTGGTGATCATCGCGGGGGCGGGCATGTGCACCGGAGGAAGGATCAAGCACCACCTGACGACGAACATCTCGAGGCCCGAGAGCACCATTATGTTCGTCGGGTACCAGGCGGAGGGGACGCTTGGAAGGCAGATACTGGACGGAAACCCGGAAGTGCGCGTCCTGGGCAACATGTACCCGGTGCGGGCGAGGATAATAGCCCTCCAGGGGTTCTCTGCGCACGCCGACCGGGATGAGCTGCTGCGGGGTGGTTGGCCGGGTTTTCCGCGCTGCCGAAGCGGGTGTTCATCACTCACGGAGAGCGCTCCGCCGGAGAGGCGTTCGCCTAAGCCGTGCGTCAGCGGTTCGGATGGCCGGTGGCGGTCCCGGCGTACGGTGAGAGCGCGCCGCTGGACTGAGCCGTCGGGTTGAACGGCCAGGCAATTGTATATACAATAGGTACATACATCGGACTTTGAGTGGGACGAGCAGAAAAGAGCCACGAACCAGATAAAGCACGGCGTCGATTTTGCGGGCGCCGCAGCGATCTTCGACGGCCCCATCACGCGCCGCGTCGACAACCGATTGGACTACGGTGAGAAGAGATATGTCGCCACGGGGGCAGCCGGCACGGCCATTCTTGCGGTGGTCTATACAATGCGCGGAGATATCTGCCGAATCATATCTGCCAGAAAGGCCCATGGGGATGAAAGACAACGTTACCAGGATGCGGTCGGACGAGGCGAAGCAAAGCGATACGACCGATTGGGAAAGGATTAAGCGGCTGACCGACGAGGAGATCGCCGCTGCGGTTGCTTCGGATCCGGACGCGGCTCCCATAGACCATGCTTTCTGGGAAAGCGGATTCGAAGTCATACTCCCCGATCCAAAGAGGCCGGTCTCCCTTCGCCTGGACGCCGATGTGGTGGACTGGTTCCGGCGCGGCGGCCGCGGCTACCAGACGCGCATCAACGCCGTGCTGAGGTCCTATGTTTCAGCGCAGATAGAGCGCGAAAAGCGTGCCGTGGCTAAGAAGAAGACTGTTCGCAAGTCCGCATAGACCCAGGCGGAGTGATCCCCGTCGCGCCCTCGGGACTGGATAACGCCTGCCGCGTGCTGTAAAATCCTCGCGAACATCACCTCCAAAGGAGACTCACGTGAATCGCGAGGAGATCAAGAAGCTGATACGCGGCACGCCCGCGACGGTGCCCACGCCGTTTGACGACAAATACCAGGTCGACTACGCGAAGCTGACCGACCTCACCAAGTGGTGGGTGGAGCAGGGCCTCGGAACGGACGTCGCGCCGATCAAGACCTCTGCCGCGATGGGCGAGGGCCCCGACCTGAACGACGAGGAGTGGCCAGCCATTCTCCGGACGGTGGTCAATGCCGCCCCGCGCGGCACGAAGGTCATCTGCGCACTAAAGACGAAGAATACGCTGCACACTATCGAGGACGCCAAGCGCGCAGCGGACCTGGGGGCCATCGGACTGCAGATAGACCTGCCGATCTTTCACCACTCCAACCAGGATGACTACGTCCGCTACTTCACGGATATCTCCGACAAGATCGATATCGGAATCATGATCTATAACACATGGTGGTTCGGATGCGAGCACCTCGAACCCGACACCATCCTGCGCCTCAAGGATGCCGAGCACGTCACCGCGATCAAGTGGTCCGCCCCCCAGGGCAAGAACTACGACGACATGACAAAGTTCTCGGGTATATTCAACGTCATCGACAACTCCGGCCAGGCAGTGCGCGCCCACAAGAACGGCGGGCGCGGCTACATCAGCGCCACGATCGCGGCCTACCCGAAGTTCGACCTCGAGGTCTGGAAGCTGCTGGAGGCCAAGAAGTACGACGAGGCCCAGGCCATGCTGGACAAGTACCGCACCCCGTGGTCGGAGTGGGCCAAGAAGGCCTCGGCGAAGTCCGGCGGCTACCGGCAGATAAAGGGCCTCATGAGGGCCATCGGGAAGCCGGCAGGCGACCCTCGCCCGCCGACGCTCCCCTGCAGCGAGGAAGAGGTTGCGGACCTGAAGAAGGTCCTCAAGGGCATGGGCTGGATCAAGTAAGAATCGCCCGCGATTGGGGGCCCCGGTCTTCGGGGCCCTTTTTGTTGAATACGTCCCTCAGGAGGCAGTCGATGGGTAAGAACATCCCGCTGGACGCGCCGCAGCTCACCTGGCAGGGCGCAATGTCGCCGCCGCCTATCGCCGGCAAGCAGATCGACCTTCTCCTGCCGGTGCCGCATATCTGGGAGGCGACGAAGCTCCTGCTGGAGGGCAACTCCCGGATGCAGGAGGTCGTGGACGCGTTCAGGATGCGCCGGCCTATCGACGGCGTGGTGTTCGAGGAGGACGGCTTCCGGGTGACTGCGCACCACAATACGCACGTCGGCGCGCCGAGGCCTGGGCAGCCGTGGGAGTCGTTCTCCTATCGCTTCGAGGCCGACGGGCAGTCGATCGTCTACTCCGGCGACATCGGCCGGCCGGAGGATGTCACGCCGCTCATCGAGCAAGGGTGCGACATGCTCCTGATGGAGTGCGGCCACCACTCCGTGGAGGAGGTCTGCGAGTACGGCAAGCGGACGCTGGACAGGAAGTCGCGCATGGCCCTGCTCCACCACGGCCGGGCGGTTGTCGCCGCCCCTCCGGGGGAGCTCCGCAAGGGTAAGGCGATACTGGGCGAGCGCGCCTTCTACGCCACCGAGGGGATGAGCCTCTTCCTGTAGACAGATGCAATCGCAAAAGGCAGATACATGAAGATCACGTTCATAGGCACATCCGCGGGCACCGAACCGATGGCCGGCAAGCGACACAGCTCTTTTGCTGTCGAGTACCGTGGCGCGGTCTACTGGTTCGATACCGGCGAGGCCTGCGCTTACCACGGGTACCTGGCCGGCATCGACATCATGGCGACGCGGGCCATCTTCATCACGCACCGCCACACCGACCACACCGGCGGGCTGCCGATGCTCGTCTGGAACATCCGCAAGCTGAACAACACGTCGAAAGACCCGGCAGGCAGGATCAGCAACAAGCACTTCCGGCTCATACTGCCCGTCCCGCACATCTAAGACGCGACGAAGCTGCTGCTGGAGGGCAGCACGGGACTTGAGCCGGTCGTCGCGGCCTTCGACGTGGAGCGCCCGAAGGACGGTGTCGTGTTCGACGAGAACGGCTTCCGCGTCACCGCGCACCACAACATGCACGTCGGCGCGCCGAAGCCAGGACAGCCATGGGAGTCGTTCTCCTACCGCTTCGAGGCGGACGGCCACGCAGTGGTATACTCGGGCGACGTGGCGCACCCGGAGGATGTGGACCCGCTGGTGGCGCAGGGCTGCGACCTGCTTCTAATGGAGACCGGCCACCACACCGTAGAGGCCGTGGGGCAGTACGCGGCGCGCGTGCTACCAAAGGGAGCGCGGCTCGGCTACCTGCACCACGGTCGCGCCGTAATGGCCGACCGCGCGGGCGAGCTACGGAAGGCAAAGGCGATCATGGGCGAGCGCGCCTTCTTCACAGAAGAGGGCATGGTGATGGAGATTGGGACTGGATCAGTGTAGTCGCGCGATTTATCGCGCCCGGATTGTTCGCCAGCCAGCCAGTAGAAAACGCATGCGCGATGAATCGCGCGACTACAAATACGTTCGGAGTACAAGACTGTGAAAGCATCGATGTGCACGTATCCATGGGACGTGGCGGATGAGGGCATTGATAACGCCCTGGACAGTATCCAGCAGGTGGCGGGGATGAACGACCTAACCCTAGCGATCAGCTACCACATCGCCACGTACATGCTGCCGCGCAACCCGAAACGACAGCTTTACTACGGCGAGGACGGGATGCTGCTGTTCCAGCCGGATATGAAGCGCTACTCCGGCCGCATAAAGCCGCGCATCAGCGAGGTGGTGGACGGCCCCGACTTCCTGAAGCGGCAGACGGACCGCATCCGCGAGCGCGGGATGACGTTGACGGCGTGGATGGTCTACGCCTACAACCACCACCTGGCGCGCACGTTCCGCGACTGCGCAAAGAAGGACGCGCTGGGCAACCCGTACCTGTCACAGCTATGCGTCGGCAACCCGAATGTGCGGAGCTACTTCCTCACTCTCACGACCGAGATGATGGAGAAGTTCACGCCGGAGTGCGTTGTCCTGGAGACGCTCAGCTACCGCGAGTTCGAGTACGGGCTGCTGAACCCCAAGATCAACGCGCTCACGCCGTGGCACCGCTTCCTGCTGGGGCTGTGCATGTGCGAGCACTGCACCACCCTTGCCACGAAGCGCGGGATGGACGGCCCCGCGTTTCGCGCAGAAGTGGCGGCTGCCCTGCGCCGGGAGCTGCAGCAGCTGCCCACGGAACAGCAGATGGCCGCCGCTGTAACCCCGGAGCGCATCGGCAACGCGTTTGGAGGCAGGCTCAAGAAGTTCATTGACGCACGTACACACGTGGCGTCGTCGCTTTATGAAGAGGTCGCGAAGATCGTGAAGAACGGCAAGGCAGAGGTGAGGAGCACGCTCTACACCGAGGCGAATGTGCCTGTGACAGGCCTCTCCCCTGCCCGCATTGACCCTCTGAACAGCCGCCCCACCGTGCAGCCCGGGGCGGACAACGTCCGCTCGCAGTCGAAGCTCACGCGCTGGACGCCGTACCTTGCGATGGACCCTTCGCAACACAAGTCAAAAGCCGATTTCGCGAAAGTGCTATCGGACTGCATCGACGTTGGCATACAGGGTTTCCACATCTACAACTACGGGCTGCTCCGCAAGGAGGAACTGGAGTGGGTGGGAGCCACCAGGGACCTGTGGGCGGGGAAGTAGCCGCGTTTGCAGGACCAACGGCGTTTCAAATACCATTTAGCCTGTCGTCTAACGTCAACTGGAAGGCATAGCAACATATGAAGGTCAAGCTACTCGACTACGAGCGGTCGTTTATTGTCTTTGAAAGCCACTTTGTGAAATTCCCGCCCAAGACGGTGTCGGACCTGAGGCAGCAGGCGCACAACCGGGCGCGCATCAAGATCGACAGCCTGTGCCGTATTACGGACGCGAAGGGCGTTACCCGCGAGTACTACCTGGGAGAGTCGTGCAAGACCGAGCGCGTGGGCGTCGGGAAGGACGTTGGGCTATTCACGCAGCCGAACGCGGACTTCCGGCCCGTGATGTCCACGGAAGATTCGATCTTCATCAAGAGCTGGGACAAGAACGACAAGGGCGTCATGCTGCAGCCTCCGTCCCTTGGGCCGCAGACGGAGCGGCAGTCGGTCATCACGAAGGACGCGTTCTGGAAGTACTGCTTCGTCATCAAGCACCGCGAGGCCGATCTGCTGGAGGATGCTCCGGCGATCATCAAGGCGTCCGACGACGGCCGCCCCGTCTTCGCCCGCACCGAGTTCGAGAAGGACGGCTACAAGATATTGCTGGAGTACCCCGTCAAGACGTTGAACGTGAGCGAGGAGCACACGGCATTCCAGACAGACACGGGCCCCGTCCTGTTCCCGGACTTCAGCAAGCCGGTAACGAGGACCGCGCAGGGCTTCTACCTGGCGTTCATCGCGTACAACAAGTCCGATTGGGCGGAGTTCATTGTCAACCGGCCCACGCCCATCGCGCCCGGCGTATCGGTCAACCACTATTCCGAGAACGCCTGGATAGACAAGTGCAAGAACACCCTGTACGCGATAGACTGACGGAGCGTGCTCGCACTTGCCTGAGCTGATCTACCTCGAAATAGAGCAGAACCCCAACTGCGACTACATGCCGATGCAGGTTTACGACCCCCACCTGGAGGCCGTGCCGGTGCGGCGCGTTCGCATCGAGGACCCCGGCCACCCGTTCGGGGTGTACGAGGTGACGGGCTGGAGCTCCGAGCGCGGCGGCACGCCCTGCCCCGCCATGTACGCGCCGATCATGGACTCCGGCGCGGCGGAGGCGCACCTGGTCTACGGCGGCGACTGGGGCGTGCGCCTCCGTCCTGAAGGCAGCAACGAACCGTGGGACGTATCGAGCCCACGGCAATGGGGCGAGCCGTACGTGATACGGCTCAACAAGGCGGATATTCTGCCTACTTGAACGCGACCACGGGCGTGATCTGCTTCACCTCAGCCTTTGCCACCTTGATCCCCATGGCGCCGTGGGAATCGATCACAGCCTGAGCGTTAGGGGCGTCCGTAAGGCACCAGCCCTCACCTTCGCCCATCAGCACGTTGATGGGCTTGACGCCGAACTGGTCCTTCTTGCCGGCCTGCAGGTTAGATTTGATCTGCCCTGCCAACTCGGCGGGCATCTGCGCGCGCATCTGGTGGTGGTCCATAAAGTTGGGCATAGACGCGTCTCCTTGAGCGAATTACTCACGGGACCGGGGACGGTTTCCCGCCGCTCCGGGGCCAGTGGCTGCTGAGGAAAAGTGGGGCCTTACGTCTACATCGGCCTGCTCACCCACGGGTCGGGGCCGGGTCCGTTGCCTTCCAATGCCGCCTTCAGGCGGCCTGTGTAGTGCACCCAGCCCTGGAGGTGGCGATCGGCGGCGGCGGCTGGCAGGCCGGTGTGGCGCAGGCGCAAGATCGTCCCGCCGCAGTCCGGCGTCAGCGTGACCTCCACCGTGCTCGAGCCCGGAGGGATCGGGCTCCCTTCGTCCTCCCACCCCCATGTGAACACGATCTTCGTGAAAGGCGTGACCTCAACGTACTCACCGCGGACGATATCGCGTCCCGTGACGTTCACCCTGTAGGCGCCGCCGGGGCGAGGGTCCATCGTCGCCTCGGTCCCCTTCCATCGCATCAACTTCACGGGGTCCGTGAAGAACGGGAAGATGGTCTCCGGCCGCGCGTCGATTCTCACGACCTGCTCAACGACGTTACTCGCCTGTCTTTGCACGCTTGCGCAGTCTCCCTTCGTCGGCCTCGGCTTCCAGCTTCAGAAGCTGGAGATTATCGCTCCAGTAGCTTTCCAGGTAAGCCCTGATCTCTTGCATCCCCTCGGGTCGCGTACGGTAGATGCGCTTCGTGCCCTCGCGGCGGACAGTCACCAGGCGCGCCTCGGCAAGCACCTGGAGGTGCTGCGATATCGCCGGGCGGGTAACGTCCGGGAAGTTGGAAGAGATGTCCCCCGCCGCCATCTCCTCATCGCGGAGAAGTCGCAGGATCTCCATGCGCCGGGGGTCTGAGATTGCCTTCAGGGCGAGCTCGATCATGGCCCGTATGTTAGCACACGCTTACGTAAGCGTCAACTAACGTTATCTTCGGGTTTGCGGTAACACAATCTTCGCCCGGATGGTTCTTCACGGCCTCCGCGCGAGGGCGAGGCCCCAGACGGAGGCCGCGCCGGCCTTCTTGAGCGCGCCGGCGGCGGAGCTCATGGTTGAGCCCGTGGTGACGACGTCGTCGACCAGGAGGACGCGCAGGCCGCGGGCGTCCCCATTGCAGGCAAAAGCGCCGCGGATGTTTTCGCGGCGGTCCTTGTCTGTCTCGAGGCTCACCTGCGGCGCCGTGTTTTTGACGCGGGAAAGGAGCGCGGCGTTCACTGGCGTGCCGGTGACCTTCGACAGTTCCTTCGACATCAGCTCGGCCTGGTTGTAGCCGCGGTGGCGCAAGCGCGAAGGGTGCAACGGGATGGGTAGGATGACGTCCGCCGGGATGGGCTGCTCCGCCAGGTGCTCCGCGAGGAGCGCGCCGATGTGGGGGGGCGTAGGACCGCAGGTTGCGGTACTTCAGGCCGTAGACCATCTCGCGTACGGTGCCCTCCATGCGGTATGGCGCCCGCACGCCGTCGAACTTCGGCGGTTCCGCCAGGCACTTCTGGCAAACGAGCGGCCCGGGCTCGGCGCACACGCGGCAGAAAGGCTCCTTCAGGACGGGCAAGGCAGGACGGCACGCGGCGCAGAGGAAGACGCCCTCTCGCTTGCAGCTTACGCAGGAGAGCGGGAAGAGGATGTCCAGGGTTGACGAGACTGCCTTCGGCACGCGTTCGGCGATGCGCAAGGAACACCTCAGGTTACCCGGCGTAATGGGACCGGTCCGCAGCGTAGTTTATGTCCTCCGGGTAGAGGCTGCCATAGGCGGTCATAGCAGGTGGTTGCCGCCTTTTGTCCCCGGGGGACGCGGGAATTGTCGGACTGGTCCGACTCGTCCGACCAGTCCGACAATTCTGAAGCAACCGACGCCGTGCCGGCGGAACTTGTAAGTTGGGGGGGTTGCCCGTATCATCTTTATGTTGGTGGTCGCCGGGGTGTAGCGCAGTTGGGCAGCGCGCCTGGTTTGGGACCAGGAGGTCCCGGGTTCAAATCCCGGCACCCCGACCACCTTCCGCGCGAAGACGAAACGACGGTCATAAACGATGCCCCGCCCTCTCTTTTCAGATGCGAGCGGCGCTTCAGGCATTTACCCCCTTCCGGCATCCTGATAAAGTGAATTCTCATCGGCACTGCAAGCCGGCCCCGCCGCTGTAGCGAAGGGTCGGCTTCTTCTTTAGTCGGGGGTATGGCTATGAGGCGCAATCTCAGGATAGCGCTGGCCGGGCTTCTCGCCGGGCTCATTTGCCTTGCCCTCCTCTCCCGGCCCTCACCTGCCCGCGCCGCCGAAGAGACCGTGCATGTCACCCTGATTACCGGCGAAGCGGTGACGGTTACCGTCCGGACGGACGGTACGAAGGTGTACAGCAGACCGTCTCGGTCGATGCCGAGCCAACCCTCCTCCGGCGTCGCATCCAATTCGATCGGCGGCGGCCATTCCGCAGAGATCGACGGTCTCTTCTTCGATATCGACTACCTCATCGACAACGGTTACCACAAGCTGAGCTATCTCCCGGTTGTGCTTACCGCACCCGACCGGCAATCGCTGCCGGCGCTGGCTGCGCTGGCTGCGGCCACAGGTGGCCGCGTGACGTATGTGTCGCGCCTCATTCCCGCCGTCGCCGTAGAGCTTCCGCTGGCAGGCGTCGCCCAGTCTGCAGGCGCGATCGCAGCCACGCCGGCCGCGAGCGGTCTCTGGCTGGACGCCACCGCGCGCGCCGACCTCTCCGTGTCCGTGCCGCACATCGGCGCGAACCTGGTTTGGGCGAACGGGTACCGGGGAGAAGGCACAATCATCGCCGTTCTGGACACGGGCATTAACTCCGCGCACGACTTCCTTGACGACCTTGACGACAACCCTGCGACGACCGACCCCAAGGTGCTGGAGTCCCTGGACTTCACGGACACGACCCCCGACGACATACAGGGGCACGGCACGCACGTGGCGTCTACCGCTGCAGGCACCGGCGCGGGCACAGGTAAGACGGGAGTCGCCCCGCAGGCGTATTTGTGGAGTATCAAGGTCCTCGGGGGCTCCAGCGGTGTCGGTCTGACTTCGTGGATACTGGCGGGGCTGGACTATGCGGCTCTGGGGCCGGACATGGAAGCTAACACGGGCGACGAGGCGGACGTGATCAACATGAGCCTCGGCAATCCCGTCAACACGGACGGCCGCGACCCGCTGGCCGCGGCCGTGGACGCGGCGGTAGCGGCGGGGCGTGTTGTCGTGGTCTCCGCCGGCAACCGGGGGCCGAACGCCTCCACGCTCGGCACGCCCGGCGTGGCGTGGGACGCGATCACCGTCGGCGCGAAGTCTCTGATAGATACAAAGCGTCCTTCTCCAGCCGGGGGCCGACGGCGGACCTGCGGCTGAAGCCGGACGTGACGGCGCCGGGGACGACGATACACGCTGCCGCGCACGACAGCGCGAGCGGGACCGCCGTTATGTCCGGCACCTCCATGGCCGCGCCACACGTGGCGGGGCTGGCGGCGCTCCTGCGGCAGAAGTACCCGGACCGGTCGCCGGAATTTGTGAAAGCGGCGATCATGAACAACGCCCTCCCGCTGATTAACCTTGCCCTGACCGACCAGGGGGCGGGCCGGATAAGGGCCGTGAATTCGATGAACGCGAAGGTGGTGGCGACCGAACCGAGCGTCAGCTTCGGGCGGGTGGCCGCGGGGTCGGACCCATCGCGGACGATAACGCTGTCATGCACGTGCGAAGAATCCATTTCGGTTAACCTTGCGACGGCCACCACACGCAACGGCTCGTCCGTTACAGGCCCCGCCGCGCCGGCATCGGTGACCATACCGGCGGGAGGGAATGCGACGTTCCAGCTATCACTCGACACGGGGCCGGACGATGCGGAAGGGACGTACGAGGGCCGCATCACGGCCACCTTCACGGGCGGCACCATAACGGTCCCGTACATGTACAGGCTATTCAAGGCGCCGGAGATCTCAATCGAGGGCGCGCCGATTGAGCGCAGCATTATTCATGTGGGATGGTCCTACGACACTGTTGAGGTAGCCAACAACGGCAGCGGAGACCTGAAGTACCGGCTCGAAGGGCGCGCGGAGGGTTGGCGGCAGGGAGGGCTCAAGGTCCTGGCAAACGACCCCGCAGGCGACTACACCGGCGCGCCGGTGGATATCCTGCGCGTGGACGGCATTGCGGCAGACGGGTACCTGACCATGCGACTGACGTTTGCGACCTCTACGCCTGTGCAAGAAATAGCGGCGGCAATGTACCTGGATATTGACCAGGACTTCCGGACCGGAACACCAAAGGGAGACATCGGCTGGGAGTATCTCCTCTATTTCGACGGGGCGGCAGAGGAGTCTGTGTTCTACGACCAGACGATGGAGGGGTTAGTCATACCGCTCATTCTCGAGGGCAACACGGCCATAGCCGACTGGGAGTTGGAGTACATCGGCAACGACGACGGCGCGATGCACTTCATCGTCGAAGCCGGCCCCGCCGGGACAACGACTGTCCTGGACACAGCGCCGGATACCCTCTTCGGCGTGCTGGACGCCGGCCCCGGAATCGCGCCCTGGATGTGCTTCCACCCGTCGTCCGGAACGCTTGGGCCGGGCGAGTCGCAGACCGTTAACGTGTTCACTCGCTGCAATACGAAGGTCGCCACGACCACCCACGAGGCGCTTATCACGGACATCAGCAATGACCACGAGGCCGGAACACAGTCCCTGCCGTTCACTCTCATCGTCACTCAGGCCCCAAGTGTTCCGTCCGCCTCAGCGTGGGCGCTGGCAATTATTACTGCATCGCTGGCAGCGGCGGTCTACGTGAAGCGACGCCGCTAAGGTACCGCTACACTGGTCCGATTCGTTACACTAACGGACTAGTCTTCTCTTCAAGCGCGGGCTGCCCTTCCGCCGCATCGTAAAGGCGTTGATTAAGGTCACTTGCGCCGCTATATTACGCCGCACAACGCACAGTCTTCGCCCTTCAGGAAATACCGCAAAATGCGATTCGCTCCTCTCGCGGCCCTTGCCGTGGTAGCCGTGACTCTCCTCGCCGTCGTGACTGGGCAGACGGCATTCGCCGACGTGCCTGCGCCGCTCAACGAGGCCGGATCGCCCTCCGAAGCGCAGTCGCGGGCGAAGATCGCCCACGAGCTTTCGTACTTCCTGGAAGATACCGGCCCCTTGCGTGTCAGCCGGGCCGTCGTCGGCGCGTCCTCGACAGAGCTTCGCCCCCAGGCGGCGGCGCTGGTGCGGGACGGCGTCGTTGATATGGACGCAGCGAACAGGGTCCAGCTGGTGGTGCGGGCGGGCTGCGAGACGGAAACCACCATCGCCGCGATTGAAGCTCTGGGCGGAAAAATTGAGCGCATAGACCGAAGCGATAAATCTATTCAGACTAGTGTTGACCCCGCCATAATACCTTCAATAGCCACCCTGGATGCGGTGACGTCGATCGAAACCCCGGTTTACGGACATGTGAATGCCGGGTCGAAGACGACGCAGGGCGACGCCCTGCTCAACCTGGACGACATGCGCGCCGCGCTTGGGGTGAACGGGACGGGCGTGACGGTGGGCGTCATATCCGACGGCATCAACGGGCTACAGAGCTCGATACTGCTCGGGGACCTGCCGGCCACGCAGGAGATACGGAACGCCCAGGGGAGGGTGGCGACGACGACGGGCGGCGTGATAGGGCGGTCGTTCCGTTCCGACCGGAACCTGGAGGGGGGCCTCGGTGGCGCGACGACCGGCGCTGAAGGGACGGCGATGCTGGAGATCATCCACGACATCGCTCCAGGGGCGCAGCTCATGTTCGCCAACTTCCAGACGGCGAGCGAGTTTAACGCGGCGGTCGACTGGCTGGCGGCGAACGCGGACGTGGTGGTGGACGACATCAGCTTCTTCGGCATTGCGTACGACCAGTCGAGCCACGTTTCGGTGAACACCGCAACGGAGCTGAACAGGCCGGGAAACAGGGTGAGGGCGTACTTCACATCGGCAGGCAACTACGCGCAGCGGCACTGGGAGGGGATGTTCGAATCGGGCGGGACGTGCCACACGGACGCGTTCACAACGTGCCAGCAATTTACGCCGAGCGCGGACACAACTGACTTCCAGGGCCTTGGCGGGCAGCCGTTCAACAGGATCAGGATACTCAGGAACCAGTCCGCAACTATCTATCTGTCGTGGTCTGAGACGTATGGGGCCGCAACCAGCAACTACAATCTCTACCTGGTCGATGAAACGACCCTCTCCGTGGTGGCCTCCAGCCAGGCGGACAACATCGGCGGCAACCCCACGGAGCAGATCAGCTTTGTGAACTTGAGCGGCTCGGACCGCTGGTACCGGATTCGGATCACCAATACCGACTCCTATCCCGCACGAAACATGGATCTGTTCGTCCTTGGAGGCGTTCAGCAAGCGGACGGCAACAGGCTGAACTTCAATACCAGGAAAGGAAGTGTTCCCGCGCAAAGCGATGCTGGTGGAGGGGTGATTTCGGTGGGCGCGATCAACTCTTCCGACATTGGGACAGACACTATTGCCCCGTACAGTAGCTGGGGCCCTGCGAACAACGGCGCGCAGAAGCCGGATGCAACGGCAATAGACTGCGTGCAGGTCACTGGCTCCGGCGGCTTCGGCAGCAACTTCTGCGGCACATCGGCGGCCGCGCCGCACGGGGCGGCAATGGCGGCGCTGGTCCTGCAGAAGCGGCCGGACCTGATGGCCGGGGGGCAGGGCGAGGACCCGGCGGCGGAGCGGGCGGCGCTCCGTGCGGTCATCGTGGGGTCGGCAGTAGACCTCGGCGAGCCCGGCACAGACTACGTCTTCGGAGCAGGCAGGATCGACGGCCTGGCGGCGGGGAGCGCGGCGACGAGCGCAGAGCCGCCCGTGGTGCCCTCGGCCTCCGCCTGGGGGCTTGCGATAGCCGCCGCGGCACTCGCGACGCTAGCTGCAGTCCGCACCCGCCGGCCGGGGTCGAAATCCCTGTAGTCCCTCTCCATCGCTTGCGCTGGCTCCAGGAGCGCAATGAAGAGATTAACAGCTCGAAAGACCCGCCTTCTTACGCCCCTGGCCGTGGCACTCACGGCGCTGGCGGTGCTCACCGCGGCGTCGTCTGCCTCGGCGCAGTCGGCAGACGACGCTCTGAAGCTCGACTCGAGCCTCTTCCCGCTCGCCCCCCAGCTCCTGCCGGACGGATACCCCAACGGCGCCGGCGATAGCCCCCTCACCCTCGACCCGTGGATTCGGACGCGCGACAACCAGGTGCTCATCGAGATTTACGCCCAGCCCGGACGGCTGCAAGAGGCAATCGCCGCCACGACGCGGTGGGGCTCCGAGGTGACGGACGCGCATGCGCCTGCAGACCTGTTCGCGGCCTGGGTCCCCGTCCCCATCCTGCTCATCCTGAACGACGAGCCGTCTATCAAGGCCATCGCCGCCACGCCGATCATCTACCCTGAGGTCATAGGCGAGGGTTACAATCAGATTAACGCGCCCGCATGGGCCGCGGCCGGGTACAACGGCGCGGGTGTGAAGGTGGCGGTTGTCGACTCGGGGTTCCAGGGCTATCAGAACCTGCTTGGCTCGGAGCTGCCCCAGAGCGTCACGATCAACGGCACCTTCTTCGGTGACGCATCCCGTGGCATTAACGGCAACACCGACCATGGCGTCTACGTGGCCCAGTCAATGTACGATATCGCTCCGGGCGCGCAGTATTATTTCGTGAATCCCGGAACGGTAACGGGGTTCCTGAACGCTGTGGACTACCTGATCTCCCAGAACGTAAGAGTGGCGAACATGTCGCTCGTCTGGTTCGGCCACTACGGCGACGGTAGCGACGTCATCAGCCAGAAGGTGCAGCAGGCGCGGGACGCAGGCATTACATGGGTAAACTCCGCCGGCAACCACGCGATGCTCCACTGGCGAGGCACGTGGCGAGACGCCGACAACGACGGCATTATGGAGTTCAGCGGGTCGGACGAGACGAACAACTTCAATATGGCGTCCGGGGGCGTGACGCTGATGCTCCGGTGGAACGACGCCCACACCGCCCCCGGGAACGACTTCCAGGTCTGCCTGAGCCAGAGTACCGGGCAGCTCGATTGCTCCGTGGACTAGCAGAGCGGCCAGTGGTGGCACGGCCCGGGCGACTTCCTGACCGTGCCTGTGGCGGTGCCGTCCACACCGGGAGCTTTCATCCGCCGCGTCAACGCATCGCGCACGGACTTCACTTTCGACCTGTGGCTGCTCGGGCCGACGGGGGCGTTCGAGTACCCCAACCCTGCGGGAAGCATAGTCACGCCCGCGGACTCGTCCGCTGCCATCACCGTCGGGGCCTACACCTGGTCGAACACCAGCGCCGTCGCATCGTATAGCAGCCAGGAGCCGACGGTGGACGGCCGCGTCAAGCCGGATATCACCGGGCCTTCCGGATTCACCGCCAGGGCGAGTAGCGGCACAGGCAATGTGTCCATCAGCGGCACGTCGTTCTCTTCGCCCGTGGTCGCCGGGGCGGCGGCGGTGGCCCTGCAAGCGAACCCAACATTTACGCCCGCCCAGGTACAGGCATGGCTGGAAGCCCGCGCCACGGACAAAGGGGCCGTGGGCAAAGACAGCGTCTTCGGCGCCGGGCTGCTGAATCTCGGCTCCCCAGCAAGGGTCGCAGTCTCCGGCACAACGGTGTCCGAGTCTGCAGGAAACGCCGCGGTAACCATCTCTTTGCTGGACCAGCCCTCAGGGTCACCGGTGACGGTCAGCTACGCCACTTCGAACGGGATGGCCCAGGCGGGTAGCGACTACGGCAGCACGTCCGGCACGGCGACCATAACGGCGGGCGCGATGTCCACGGTCGTCCATGTGCCCATCATCAATGACGCGGTAGACGAGCTGGACGAGACGTTCACGGTCACCATTTCGAACGCATCCGGCGCCTCAATCCAGACTGGCACGGCATCAGTGACGATCACCGACGACGACCCCACGCCATCTCTGGCCGTCGCCAACCTGTCCGTCGCCGAGAGTGCGGGCGCTGCGGCGGTGACAATCACGCTCAGCGGCGCTTCCGACCGCGAGGTGCGCGTGGGCTACTCCACGTCGATCGGCACGGCGACGGCGGGGCAGGACTTTGCGGCCACATCCGGCACGGCGGTGTTCGCCCCGGGCACGCTTTCGAAGGCGATAAGCGTGCCGATCACGAACGACGCCCTCTATGAGACGAACGAGACGTTCAGCTTTGCGATCTCCCAGCCGGTGAACGCAGTCATCGGCGGTAGCGCTACCGCCACCGTCACGATCACGAACGACGATCCGGCGCCGTCACTCTCGGTTGCCCCGGTGACGGTTGAGGAGAGGGCTGGAAGCGCCTCGGTGAGGATCGCCCAGAGCGCAGTTTCGGGCCGCGCGACATCGCTCCAGTTCGCCACAGCGAATGGCGCTGCGCTCGCGGGGCAGGACTACACGGCGTCCAGCGGAACGGCGACCATACCGGCGGGGGCAACGTCCACGGCGATCACGCTCCAGGTCATCGACGATGAGATCGATGAGCCGGATGAGTCGTTCACCGTAGCATTCTCGAACGTGCAGAACGCCACTCTTGGCGTGCAGAGCGTGACCGTGACTATCAAGAACGACGACGCCCTGCCCGTTATCACTGCGCCGGCAATTGTCGTCAGCGAGGACGCCGGCACGGCGGTACTGCGCCTGGTCCAGAGCTTCGCCGCAAGGTGGGATGTCACGGTGGGGTTCGCAACCTCGGGCGAGACCGCCCAACATCTCACTGACTACCTCGCCCGGAACGGGACGGCGACAATCCCTGCGGGCGCGACCTCCACTACGGTCGTCATCCAGCTTGTCAACGAAACGCTCAGCGAGGCGCCGGAGTATTTCACCGTCAGCTTTTACAATCCATCGCGCGCCACGCTCGCTCCCACGGCAATCTCGGTCCGGGTGGACATCGTCGATGACGATGGTGAACCGGCGATATCCGTCTCCGGCGGAACATACAGCAAGTCCGTCGGGGCGGCGATCGCGGTAATAAGCCTCAGCAGGGCGGCAGGGCGCGACGTTGCCGTGCAGTATCGCACGATCAATGGCACAGCGGTGGCGGGCCGGGACCACACTGCCGTGAGCGGCACGATTACGGTCCGCGCGGGAGAGACGTCGGCGGTTGTGACCATCCCGATCACGGATGACGCAGTTTACGAGTTCGATGAAGTGTTTGTTGTCGAACTACTCTCCCCCGTCGGCGCAACCCTGGCCCCGAGCGGCGCACAGGCGGAAATCGTCATTGCCGACAACGACAGCGTCCCTGGCTATTCAGTTACCGGGGAGACCATAATCGAATCGGACGGTGAGGCAGTGGTCCGCATCGTCATGCAAGAGCCATCTGAGCAGCCGATCACGTTCAACTATGCAACGCTGAACAACGGCGCGGTGGCCCCCGGCGACTACGACGGCGGCGCCGGGAGCGTCACCTTACCCGCGGGCGAAACTTCGGCGAGGATCGTTGTGCCGATTGTGGATGACTCCCTCCACGAAACAGACGAGGACATCGACGTTGCAGTGACGCCGACTGGCGCGGACACCGCCACGCAATCGGCCGCGGCCGCGTCGACCGGGACAGCAAGGATTGTGATCCACGACGACGACCCCCAGCCGGCGATATCCGTTCTCAACCTGGCGGTTATGGAATCCGTCGGGAACGCCCTGGTGACGGTCGCGCTGGACGCCCCCTCTGGGTTGGACGTGACATTCAATTATGAAACGGTGGATGGCACGGCCGTTGCGCCGCTGGACTACAAGGCAACCGCCGGGTCTGGCACGATACCTGCAGGGGCTACCTCTACAACGGTGGCCATCCTGGTCCGGGACGATTCGCGCTACGAGAAAGAGCCGGAGAACTTCAGCGTGCGCCTGACATCGGTCGCGGGGGCGTCGGTCGCCCCGAACGCCGCCGGGGCGGTGACCATCCAAGAAAACGACCCGCCGCCGCCGCCGGTCCCGCTCGCCTCGCCGTTTGGGCTCATCGTGCTCCTGTTCGGAGTCGCCCTCCTGGCAGGGGTGCGCATGCGCTTCCACGCCGCGGGTCCACTGGTGTGAGGGCCTGTGTGATCAGCTCAATGCCATGCCACCTGTGCCCGGTTTCCCTTAGTGGCGCACTGCGTGCGCTTCATGGCCTAGCCTATTACGTAGACAACCACCGAAGAGCGCACGCAGTGCGCCACTAAGGGATTGTATACAGGGTGGTCTGCACTTATCTGGCCGCGCCGATGTAAACGAAGTGGCCCTGCTTGCGCCACAGGTCTACCCCCGCGAGGCGCAGGACCACCCGGTCGCCCGGATTCACGCCGCGCGGAAGCTCCGTGCGCACACGGAAGGGAAACTCCTCCAGCTCCAGCATGGCCGGACGTCGCGGCTCGTTTTCCAGCACGACCGCAGCGAACAGCGAAGCCGCGGCGGGCGCGCCGGACTCCTCCAGTCGCGTGAGCTTGAGATGCTTGAGGAACCAGTACCGCTCGCGCTCGTTCTCCACCTGGTTGAGCTCTCGTAGCTGCACCTCCGCCCTGCCCACAACCGACGCAATCGCATCCTGTGGGTAGAACGGCTGACCCGTGCTCAGGAAACGGCTGATCTGGCGTTGCATGACCAGGTCCGGGTACCGCCTGAGGGGAGAGGTGGCCTGTATGTAGGCATCCACCCCCAGGCCGCCGTGGCGCGCCGGGACGGTCGTAATTTCGGCGGGTAGAAAGCGCCGCGCTATCGGGTACCTCAGGAGCGGGCCGTGCGGGAGTGGCGACCCGTCTTCACGCGTTAGTTTGATGTCCGAGATATCGGGCGCCGTCTGGGCGCGGTATGTAGCCGGAATGCCTTTCTCCTTGCAGAACTGCGCGAGCATGGAGTTGCAGAGGATCATCATCTCGGCCACCATTTCGCGCGACTGGGACGGCTGGAAGACTTTTACCGTGATCTTCCCTTCGCCATCCACCTTGATGTCCATCTCGGAGCGGTCGAGCATGATGGCCCCAGCCTCTTCCCGCTTCTTTCTGAAGGCGCGCGCCGCGTCGTTCAGCTTGTCCAGCATCCAGTGCCATGGATGGGTGTCGTCCTTGAGAGCAACGTCCACCTCGGCGTAGGGCACTGCCGCGCGGCTTCGAATAATCGAAGGAACGATCTCGTAGCCGGTGATCGACCATTCGGCGTCGCAGTCCACCATCAGGCTCATGGCCAGGCGGGTCTGGCCGGGGTCCAGGCTGCCAGCGTTGCGCGTGAAGACAACCGGCAGCATCTCTATGTGGCGCTCCGGCATGTAAAGGGTCGCCATGCGCCTGTCAGCCTCGAGGTCCACGGCCCCCCCGGGCGGAATGAGCGCGCCCGCATCGGCAATGTGTATTCCGATGCGGTACGCCCGCTTTGGGTCTCCCCCTTCCGGGAACTCCAGCGAGAGGGCATCGTCGCGGTCCAGCGTGGTCACGTCGTCGATCGTAACCACCTCCAGCGCCGTCAGGTCTCGCCACTGCCCTCCTTCAAGGGACTGCTCTACCGAGATGGCCTCGGCCTCAGCCAGGGCCTCCGGCGGGAACTTGTCGGTTATTTCCGTGCGCAGCAGCTCAAGCGGCTCATCGGGCGAAAAGACGCCCGCCGCCACAAGCAGCTCGAAGGCGCGGCGCTGGAGATCGCGGGCGCCGGCATCCACGATGTGCAACAGGCTGTGCGCTGCGTGGCTACGCGGGTACTCGTCGCCATGTACAGCAAAGCCTCGAAGGTGCTGCAACAGCGTTGCGTGCGCCTTCGTGAAGGGGTCGGGCAGCTTGCCGGCGGACAGGGCGAGCATGAGCGACTGAGCAGCCTCAGCGTTCTCTGTCTCCCGCCTGCGCCGCGTACGGATCTCCTCCACGGCTTCCAACGTTCGTGGCATGTATCCCGTGCCGTCCGCCGTGAAAAAGTCGGTGCCCTCTTCCAGGTGCAGCACAAGGGCGATGAGTCTGGTGACTTCTACATTGCCGCCCCAGTAAAGCTCCGCAAGGTCGCTGGGAGAAATCGCGCGCGGCTCGTCCCGCAGGACCTCCCAGGCCTCGGCCAGGTCGATCTTCGCCGCCTCCTCCTGCGCCTTCTCGCGCATGGCCTCCACCTTCTCGAAGTCGGTCGAGACGATGCCAGTGGACAGCAGGACACGGTCGGCCGGGAGTTTGGCCTCCTTGTTGCGGCCGACCGATACGCTCACGCGCGACTTGCTCTGTTCGATGACACGGACAAGGCCGGCGCCCTTCCCGAGGCGGGCGACAATTATCTCTCCAGGCTGCATGACTGTAGTCTTTCCAGTGGTTGAATGTGCATATCTATCTTACCGCTTAAAGCTGTGCCTGGAAGGCCATGCCGGGCAGACTCCTCTTCCACTTTACCCTTCGCCCCAGACCCTTTACCCTTCCTGCCTCACCCTTTACCCTGTAACCATCTTCACGCGAGGCAAAGCATGGACTCACTCAACCAGCGCGCGGTGGACATTTTGAAGGGGCTCGGCGGCTGCCCGGCGACGCCGTTCCACGAGGAAAAGGTGGCGCGGCACATCATGAAAGTGCTGAAGCCGCTCGGCATGGACGTCCGTCGCGACGAGTACGGGAACATCGTCGCCCGTGTCCGCGGCAATACAGCCGGAGCGCCACCCATCGCATTCGTGGCGCACATGGACCATCCCGGGTACGAGACCATTGAGGCAGGCCCCGGCCTGACTGTCGCGAGGGCGATGGGCGGAGTGCCACCTGCCTCGTACCACAAGCCCACACCCGTCCTTGTGATCATGCCGGACGGCCGGAGGGTCAAGGCTACGGCGAATCCGCATGCGCGGGCAAACGGAGACGACCGCCTGGTCCGCATAGAGCCGTCGGAGCCCGTCGATATTGCGTCCCCTGCACCGGTGGTCTTCGACCTGCCGGACTTTGTGCTCGATGGCGACACGATCAGGATGCGCGCGATGGACGACCTGGCCGGCTGCGCCGCTATCACGGCGATGCTGGAGCGCCTGGCCGGCGGCGGAGCGGACGGTGACGTGTACGGCGTGTTCACGCGGGCGGAGGAGGGCGGGCTCTTCGGGGCGCGGCTTATGGCGCAGGACGGCACACTCCCGAAAGAGACGATTGTTGTCTCCGTGGAGTCCAGCCCGGCGATTCCCGGTGTGGCACAGGGCGCCGGACCGGTTATCCGCACGGGCGACGCCGCCTCCACATTCGTTGCCGATGCGGAGCAGGTGCTGATCGTAGCCAGGGACGCCATTCGACAGCGGAATAAAGAGTTCAAATGCCAGCGCCAGCTTATGTCCGGCGGCACATGCGAGGCGACGGCGTTCGCCGCATTCGGGTACAGCGTGACGGGCATCGCCTTTCCCCTGGGCAACTACCACAACGCGACCACGAAGATCCCGGACCCGGATGGCGGAGTGGGCGCCGAGTATATCAACGTCTCGGACTTCCTGGGCGGCGTGGAGCTCATAACAGAGGCGGCCGGAAGCGTGTCGAAGCGAGGCGACACGCAGGTCCGCCGGTGGCTGCGGGAAGTGCAGGAGGACGTAAGAGTGAGGCTGAGGAGCACGGCGGGGTGAAGACTCTCACCACAAGTGCTATCATTTACCGGGGGTGAAAGACTGATGCTGAATCCGGAAATACCAACGCCCGCAATCTGCCCGGTATGGAGCCAGCCGATGCGACGGGAGAAAGACGGCGTGCGAGAGCCGCCGATGCCCAACGTATTCTGGTTCTGCCGCAACCGGGACTGCAAGGACGGCAAGAGAAACAAGGTCTTCAATGGAGGTTAGCGCGTAATGAAGATGTACATCGGCGGCCAGTGGGTCGACAGGGACCAGAAGATCACCGTCGACAATCCCTTCGACGGCTCGGTAGTGGACACCGTGCCAAAGGCTACCAGGGAAGACGTTGAGACCGCGATCGCCAGCGCAGTGCGTGGCGCGGCTGAGATGAAGAAGCTCTCGGCCTACAAGCGCTTCGAGATCCTTCGGAAGGCCGCCGACCTCATGAAGGCGCAGTCCGAGGACCTGGCCCGCACTATCTCCATGGAAGAGGGCAAGATCATCGGCGAGGGCCGCCTGGAGGCCAACCGGTCGTACCAGACGATGGAGCTCTCCGCCGAGGAGGCAAAGAGGCTCTACAGCGAGGTTATCCCCCTGGACGGCGCTGCCAACTGGACAGGCCAGCTCGGCTTCACTATCCGCGTTCCGGTCGGAGTCGTCGCGGCCATTGCGCCGTTCAACTTCCCGCTGAACCTCGTCTGTCATAAGGTCGGCCCGGCCATCGCGGCGGGCAACTCCGTCATCCTGAAGCCAGCGTCGGACACGCCGCTGTCTTCGCTCAAGCTCACCAAGATCCTCCTGGAGGCAGGACTGCCCGCGGAGGCCATCCAGTGCATCACCGGCTCCGGCAGCACCATTGGCGACCCGCTGGTGGCGGATACGCGCGTCCGCAAGATCACGTTCACCGGCTCCAAGGAGATAGGCGAGCGTATCTGCAAGATCGCGGGCCTCAAGAAGGTCACAATGGAGCTGGGCTCCAACTCCCCACTCATCGTCATGGCGGATGCCGATATGGAGAAAGTAGTCCGGGCAACCGTCTCGACCGGCTTCTCGAACGCCGGCCAGGTCTGCATATCCACACAGCGCGTAATCGCGAACCGCAAGATCTACGGCGAGTTCGTGGACAGGCTCACCGCGGGCGTGAAGGCGCTGACGGTCGGCAACCAGCTCGATGAGAAGACCAAGATGGGTCCGATGGTCCGCGATGCGGACGCCAAGCGCGTCAACGCGTGGATCAATGAGGCCGTCGCGAGCGGCGCGAGGGTCACGACCGGCGGAGACTACCAGGGCGCCCTGCACCAACCGACGGTCGTCGCGGACGTTAAGCCCGAGATGCGCATCTCATGCGAGGAGCTCTTCGGCCCGGCCGTGGCAGTGACGCCCTTCGATAACATCGAGGACGCGATCAGGCTGGCGAACGACTCACCTTACGGCCTGAGCGCGGGCATATTCACCCAGAACATCGACTGGGCGATGAAGTTCGCGAAGGAAGTGGACTCCGGCAACCTGCATATCAACTGGGGCCCCCAGTGGCGCGCCGACCTGATGCCGTACGGCGGCCTCAAGGACAGCGGCATGGGCAAGGAAGGCCCGCACCACGCGGTGAACGAAATGACCGAGCTGAAGATGGTCGTCATCCACCCGTAAGCGGGACATCCGTCAGAGACAACATAGGGTGACAAAGACAGAACGGCCCTCACTTAGAAGTCAGCGGCCGTTCTGTCTTTGCCACCATGCTTACCCATGAACTTGAACCGCTCGAATAGTTAGTCTTTCCACGTGTTAACACTATAGTGGATACGATGTGTAAAGTACTATGTTCATGTGTTACAGGCCCCCACCCCAACCTCATAGAAATATCAATGCCCTAATTGCGAAGCAATCGAAGCGCTAAAACTTAAGAGCAGTACAAGCAGTCCCAGATATGGGAGGCACTATGCTGAAGCTCAAGGGTAGAGATACATGGCATGTTCCTGGTGCCGGTATTTTGGTGATGAGCGTACTGCTTGTATCCTTGGCAATCGCAACCAGGGTTGGAGACGCACAAGCGTTCCCCGGTGAAACCGCAACTACCCTGTCAGAATACTACTTGGCGTGTGGTAAACCGTTGCCGAGCCTTGCTAATCGGGGCCAGATATTCCAGACGCTGGGCCTCGGAGCAGCTTCCTCCTACACTGGTAGCATAGGGCAGAATACGGTCCTGCTCAACGCTCTGAAAGCGCGACAGATTTGCCCTGCAACTGCCTCAGAGATTCCATTGACGGATTCCACCGTTCCAACAGTTAACTCCTTCTCCGTCACTCCCGGTTCGGTAACATTGGGAGGGTCTTTCCACATCGCTTACAGCGTCTCGGACTCGGGGGGCTCGAATCTGAACCGTGTAGAGCTCTGGCGGGCGGGCGATAGTGCTGGTAGCCCAACAGGCTGGGTGGAGGTCAAGAGGGTATCCATCTCTGGAACCAGCAGCTCCAGCTCGTTCACTGACACGCCTTCGTTGTCAGGCTCCTACTGGTACGGAGTGCACGCAGTGGACAACGCCGGCAGCTGGGCTCCCGAAGCCTCCCCCGTCAAGGTGACGGTTACGCCCCTCACCGCACCATCAGCTCCGCTGAACCTTCAGGCAACTGCGGAGGATGGGTCGGTCAACCTCTCCTGGAACGCTCCCTCCAACAACGGCGGTTCGGCGGTCACCGGATACAGACTCTACAGGGGCACTTCCTCAGACGGTGCATCATTCTATTCAAACGTGGATGGTACCACCTACCAGGACATCGCCAATGTCACCAACGGCACTACCTACTACTACAAGGTAACTGCCGTCAACAGCGCAGGAGAAAGCGCGTTCTCCAACGAGGCAATCGCTACCCCCCCAGGCGGCGGCAGTGACACTGACGCTGTACGTGCGTGAGTTGAGCATCGCTGATCCGGTTGTGCCCGGGGCGCAGGTCACCGGCACTACCGGCAATGGCGCGCCGTTCAACCAGTCCGCAAACAGCAGCGGTTACGTGACCCTGACAGGCGCTCCGGGGACCTGGCAGTTTGCGATCTCCGCCGTTGGCTTCACATCACGAACCTGGAACGACACCATCACTACGAGCCAGACCAGGACCGCCTTCTTCTCATCGAAGGTCACTGCCACTCCCGTCATTGCTGCCCAGGTCGTTAGCTACGCACCAGCTAACCTCGCCACCAAGCCGATCGGAACAAGCGTATCTTTATCAGTGACGATTCGGAACACCGGAAACACCCCGTGGAATTTCACCGGCGGGCTGACTATCTTCGACGACGCAGGCGTGGAAGTCGCCTCATATTCTGCTCAGACAGGCTCCATGGCGCCTATCGAAGAAAGAACTCTCATATGGGATCACGTGCCTGAGGCAGCTGGAGATTACTGGGTCCAGTTTGGCGCATGGAAGCAGCAATCTTTCATTGCCGACAATCTCTTGCATCGGTACCCTAGCCCGTCGCGGAACCTAATAAGGGCGACGGCCAGCGAATCGTGCGTACCTCTTTCATCGCAACAGGTGCCGTCACTCGAACGGCCTGCGATCGCAACGCTCGTCGGTTTTAAGAAGGCCCAGAATGTGACAGTGGCTTCAAGAAGCAATTCGCTACAAGTTTGTAGTGCTCCGATTGTAAGCCGTGTATCTCCACCCTCCGACACCATTTCTTTGAATGTCGGCGAAAGCATAACGTTCATCGCGCAAGTCACCGCGCATGACGGGAACCTGAGTGGAGTGGCATGGCGAATCAACGGTGAGCTGGTATCCGCCTTCAGGTTCGAAGCGATTGGCTCTCGGCAGGATAGCCTGCCCCGCACCTTTACTGATGTGGGCACCCTCACGGTTACGGTTACGTACTTAGATACCTCTGGAATTGACGGTGACATAGCGTGGACAGTAACGGTCGAAGAAACTCCCTCAGTCTGTGGAGAAGCACTTGGTTTTCAGATGCCTATTGCCAATAATTTAAAGGACCCTACACAAGCATTCGCATTGTTTCTCCCAGATTACAACGGCAAAGTATATCAAGGGTTCCACGGGGGAGAAGACTGGTCAGCGGACCCGGGACAATCAGTCTACCCGATTGCCAAAGGTAGAATCGCAAAGATCTCTCCACTAGGGGCCCTCGGACACCTCATCGCTATCGAACATACCGGATCTTTCTTGTTCCCTGACTATGCCACGACCACTCACGGCCAGTCCGTTCATTATTCTCAAGAGAACGTGAATACGTTTTACTCTGTTTACATACACGTAACGCCAGGAACCGGGCTAATAGAAGGTCAGTGCGTCAATCAAGGCGATGCGTTTGCCTCCATTGCGACTTTGCTTGGGTCCCACCTTCATTTGGAGATTCGCCATCCAGACCAAATTCACTCAAGAAACTGGAGTCTGGTAGGAGATCCCGAAAACTAGGCCAAATTCCCCCATGATGGCAACTACAACGGATATTACTTGAATGCTCAAACCATGGTTTACGACGGCCTTAGAGATCCAAGGCAGGTCATCAATGCCAATCCGGTCGACACTCAGAACACACTGACGTTGATGCCAGAGCCGCCAGACTCTGGAGGTTTTAGCCTCGATCAACCGTCCATGAGTACACTGGGCGGAACCTTTCCATTCAGTGAAGTTCTCCTTGTGACAATTTCCGGCTTACCTGCTTCGGGATGGTACTTCGTCGGCTGGAGTGGTGATTGCGATGGCGGCGGTCCATGCCAAGTCACCATGGATCGAAACCGGTCAGTTATAGCACATTTTTCTCAAGAAATACCGTATGTAAAAACGTTCGTCAAGCCAGTAAAATCCACGTCTTCAACCGAAGCACCTTTTGTAAAGGCGACTGTGAAGTATCGCAAGCTAGGTATTGATTCATTCTTGGTGCATGAGGTACGGCTCGATGGTGAAGGTATAGCGGGAGGTGCCACCGAGTTCGGAATTTACGACCGAAGCGATTATCAGCCACCAATTCCCCCGGCACCGTGGACAGCAAAATGGCTGAAGCTGGACTTTTCACAAGATGCGAGCGAAGTCAGGACGTTCTCGCCTAACATCATCGTCCACGCTGACGATGTAATGACATTAAGCTTCGGCGGTTTTGCAAAGGGCAGAGTTTATTTTGGCGTTGGCTGGCTTGACCCGGTGGACGAACTGCTTGCAGATTTGCTCGCCAACACCTGGCCGGCAATTGCTGCATTTGAGTCCGATAGCCCCACAGTCTTCGAAGTTACTCCCAGACTGCCTGACTTGGAAATCGTTCGCACCGCAAGTCCGGGTGAGCTGCGGCTGGTAGACAGCTTAAACCGGACCACGGGTACCAACGCCGGCCAGACAACGATGGAAATCCCTAATTCTATGTTGATTGACGGGGCCGTCTTAGTACTCGGGCCTCAAAATCCCCATAGCATGATCGTGCGCGGCGCGGCTGTTGGGACTTATGGCCTAGAAGTGGCGTCCGTGAAGGATGGAGAGTTGCGCCGAACCTCGAAAACCGATGTTCCTATTGTTTCGGGTGAAATCCACCAAATACAAATTAGCCTTGGACAGTCCATCGCCATCCACGAGATAGATGCTGACGGAGACGGGGGTTTTGAGTCCACCGCGGAGTTAGCCGTTCCTCAAGAGCCACAGAATCTGTGGCCCGTGAGTGAGTCTAAGGCTATCGGCCTGAATCCACTGCTTTCATGGCAGGCAGGCTCCGCAGACCACGGCAACCTGCTGTCTTACGATGTCTATCTTGGTGAAGACCCTTCTTCAATGTCCATGGATACGGTTGGCCCACGTATCGCCCAAGGTGCGGGTGAGACATTCCAAGTATCAAGCCTAAAACCCGGAACAGATTACTATTCGAGAGTCCGGGTCGCCGGGGAAGGCGGTATCGAAACCGGCCCGCTCTGGTCCTTCACCACCGTCCCCTGTGGAGACATTAACGGCGACGGAAGCCTGAACGCTATTGACGCGATCTCACTCTTGCAAATAGCTGTAGGTCGAATTGAGGCCACCGAAGACAAGTTGGTCCTCGGTGACACAAACAGTGACGGCAAAATTAACGTTTTGGACGCTATCGTACTCTTAAAGGTGATAACCGGAGTTCCGATCGACTTTTGCTCATCGGACGAGCAGAGTCCTGTCCCGCCTCCGCCTTGCACAGTCGGCCACATCGCGTTTCACCGCGCCAATGAAATCTATATCATGTGCGCCGATGGGACTGGGGAGAAGAGGCTCACCGGTAACCTGAATTCGGAACGGGACTCACACAGAGACACCCGCCCAGCGCTTTCGCCCGATGGTACTAAGATCGTCTTCGAATCCGATAGGCACAGCACATGCCCGCAGGAGGCGTGCCTTGAGATATACACGATGAACGCAGATGGGTCTAATCCCGTTCGGCTGACCTGCAATTCAGCTCCTGACTGGAACCCTGCATGGTCTCCGAACGGCTCAATGATCGTATTTGACTCTACTCGCGACGGGACTAAGGATATTTACAGGATTTCCTCGACCGTCCCTTGTTCTAGTGAGGACAAACTTTCAGCTAACGGTCTTCACAAGGAGTGAGCGGCGTGGTCTCCAGACGGCGCAAGTATCGCTTACACGGGCAAAAATAGTGAGGGTGCTCTACGGATCTTTGTGATCAATGCCGACGGAACAAATCCATTCCCCGTGGCGACCACTACCTCCTCCGAAGGAGGGCCAACTTGGTCGCCAGACGGGCTCAAGATCGCCTTCCGTTCCACTGAGGGTGGCATTCCTCAGATTTGGATAGTCACCACCGATGGAACTGGTGCAGCCGCCGTTACTATCCCAAATACAGTGGGCGGTGAAGCGCCCGCATGGTCAATGCAAGGGGCCAGACTCGCTTTCACAAGCAAGGTCGGCGACGAGTCGCATATATTCACAATCAATGTGAACGGCACTGACAGGGTTCCTGTCACGGTCGTGGGCGGTACCTTTGAGCCCTCCTGGTCAAACTAACGAAACGCAAGTAAGGCTGGGCCATCGAATTCACTGCACCGTGCAATTAATTGACTTTGCAAGCACATCTTCATAGAATGAAGGTGTAGTGCGCCGCTTTACGAGGTGTGGGCGCACGGAGGAAAGGGTTGACGACAACGACCGAGCCGCGAAAGCCATTGACGATCTCCATATCTCCGGACGCCGCCGAGCATGTCCGGAAGTTTGCAGCGCAGTCCGGGAAGCCGAACGCCAGCCTGCGCGTGGGTGTGAAAGGGGGAGGATGCTCCGGCCTGACGTACGTCCTCGACCTTGTTGAAGCCCCGAACGAGAATGACAAGGTGATCGAGGACCACGGCCTGAAGCTGTATGTGGACAAGAAGTCCTACGTCTTCCTGGCCGGCACAATACTCGAATACTCGGGCGGGCTAAACGGCAAGGGGTTTGTATTCAACAACCCCAACGCAAAGACGACTTGTGGATGCGGGACTTCCTTCGGCGTCTAGCCTTGCTCGATTCCTAAAGTCCCATCGCCGCCCCTGAAATATGGGGCGGCGCTTTTTTTGAATAGTGAATAGTGAATTATGAATAGTGAGTTGAAGACGGAAAACACGTCGGCTGAGCAACACGGGGCGCTGAAGTCCGGGGTGGCGCTGGTGGACAGGTCCGCCCTGGGAAGGCTTGCCGTGAAGGGCAAGGACGCCCTGGACCTGCTCAGCAGGCTGTCCACCAACGCGCTGCTTGACCTTGCGCCCGGCAGAGGGATGCAGACCGTCCTCACCTCCAACAAGGGCCGCATAGTGGACGTCCTGACCGTGCTGCGCCAGGACGACCGCCTGCTGGTCCTCACATCCCCGGCAACGCGGCAAAAGGTCGCTGAGTGGATGGACTTCTACACCTTCACCGAGGACGTTGCGGTCAAGGACGTGACTCTGGACACCGCGATGCTCTCGCTATCGGGACCCAGGGCAGGCGAAGTGCTGGACGCCATGTCCTGCATGTCCGCCTCGGCGCTCGCGCCCTACGAGCACGTTTACACCGGGCTCGGAGATGTGGAGGCGATGGTCGCCCGCACCGACTTCACCGGCCTGCCGGGGTTTGACATCATTGCGCCCGCCGCACATGCGGAGGCGCTCCGGAACACCCTGCTATCCGCTGGGGAACCGCTCGGCATCGCCGCTGCGACCCAGGAGGCAGTGGAGATCGTGCGCATTGAGCGCGGCGTCCCGGCGTACGGCAAGGAGCTGGGCGAGGACTACAACCCCCTCGAGGCCGGGCTGATAGGCCTGGTGAGCTTCACAAAGGGCTGCTACATCGGCCAGGAGGTCGTCACCCGGCTCAACACCTACCAGAAAGTCCAGAAGCAGCTTGTCGCACTGCGATGGGACGGCGCTGCGGACGTTCAGGCGGGCGCGCCGCTGATGATGGACGGGAAGAAGGCGGGTGTGGTCACGTCGGCGGCAAGGCTGCCGGGCAGTGGGACGGGAATCGGGCTGGGGTACGTGCGGAAAGCACAGGCTGAGGCGGGGACGAAGCTGGAGGGGCCGGGAGGGGCGGCGGTGGAGGTGATCTCAAGTTTTCGGCAATAAGTGTTAGAATGAGGCACCAACAAGTCGTGTGGAGATCGGGTGCACTTCGAGATTGTGGGTCCGATTGAAGATATTGAGACCTTTGCAACAGGCAGGGATATACGCGAGCTCCAGAGACTCAGGCGTGTCTACGGCAGAGCGAGGTGGCGCAAACGCAAGGGAGTCGCGAACGTTTGTTTGCCGAGTGGCTCGATTGTAAAGGCGGAGCTTCACTGGTACGAGGCGGCCGGCATAGGACGTAAAGAATTCAATATCAAGAGGTATTTCGGGAGGCAGGTATGATCACGGGACTGGCCGGCCTGGCCGTTTGCATCAGAAACGACGGTTACTCCGCGTCGCTTGAGCGATTCAAGATTTACAAAGCGATCGAAGACACTGTGGCCAAACAGGAAGGCATGCTTCGCATCATCGACGAGTCCGGAGAGGACTACCTGTACCCTGAGTCGTACTTTGTGTTCGCAAACTTGCCGGAAGCTGTTGAGAAGGCTGTCCTCGAGGCCGCGTGAATCCGGCCACATTATCAGTATCTGGCGAGCGCCTGCGATTTCTTCGGATAATCGCTCCTCACGCCTTCAGCGTTGCGCCGCCGTCCACGATGATCACCTGGCCGCGGACCATTGCGGCGTCCGGCGTGCACAGGAACGCCACCACCTTCGCAATGTCATCCACTGTAACCATTCTCCCCACAGGCGTCATCTGGCCCTCTGCAAGCATCTCTTCCTTGTTCGGAAAGTGGTCCAGCGCGCCGGTATCGACATACCCGCCGGAGACCGCGTTGACCGAAATCCCCTGCGGTGCAAGCTCGATAGCAAGATAGCGCGTGATCGCCTCGAGCGCGGCCTTGGACGTGCCCACTGAGAAGTAGTTCGGCAGCACACGGCGTGAGCCCTCGCTGGTGATGTTCACGATGTGGCCCCCGTCCTTCATCAGCCTGGTCGCCTCCACCGCACACAGCCACGGCGCCTTCGCGTTTACGCCCATCGTCCACTCCCAGTGCTTCTCCTCCAGATCCACCGCCTTGCGCTGCACGCCGGTGGCGGCGTTATTGACCAGGACGTCCAGCCGGCCGAAGGTCGATGCAACCTCCCCGAACAGCTCCTTGATCTTCGCCGCGTCGCCCAGGTGCGCCTTGATCTTGAGGCACCGGACGCCGAGCGCCTCTATCTCCGCCTGCGTCTCATTCGCCGCCTCGTGATTGCGGTAATAGTTGAAAGCAATGTGCGCTCCGCGCCGGGCGAACTCGAGGGCGATGGCGCGGCCGATGCCGCGAGAGCCGCCGGTAATGAGGACTACTTTGTTGCTGAAGGGCATATGAGGTCCACCGTGAACGAAATTCGAACCTGTAGCCTGAGCGATTCATCGCGCCCGCGTTGCATGCCGTTATTTATCGGCGAGCAAGACAGGCGCGATGAATCGCGCGACTACAATGGAGGCACAGGCTCACAGAGTATCCGCCCCTGCCGTGTTGACCGTCAACAAGTGGCATCCTCTGAAGCACAGCGAACCCAGTAGCCGGCCCGCTGGATTGCGAGGAGATCTACCGGCCTCTCCCCAACCTGTCCACGAGTGCTACCAGGCTCGCATCAGTTACCGACAAAGAGGTTGTCCGGGCGCCTAAACCGGCACGGCCGACGTGCAGTGCGCGCAACGGCGCGCCTTCAGGGGGATCATGCTCAGGCACTCCGGGCACGCCTTCGTCGTGGGCTCCTTGGGCGTCGCAGCCGCTGCCTGCTGGGCCTTGGAGCGGGCCAGCATCATGTTCATGGGCTTGACGACGAAGAAGAATATGACCGCGGCGACTACCACGAAAGTGATAAGGGCATTTATCACTAGCCCGTACTTGAAGACGCTGCCGTTTACGATGAAGACAAGCTCCGAAAAGTCAGGTTCCCCTATGACCGCCGCGATGAGGGGGGGTGAAGATCCCTTCCACCACCGCCTTCACTGCGGCGCCGAACGCCGTACCGATTACGACCGCTACAGCGAGGTCAATGACGTTGCCGCGGACCAGAAACGCACGAAACTCCTTGAGCAGGCTCATGTTCATCGGGTTGAGGGCCTTCGGGTCCACGGAGCTGACGTTCTTGCCCACTTTCGTTGCCATTTGGTCTCTCCTGGTGCCTATCCGCACCTGTTTGCGGGCTTGGCGCGGCGGCAGGCAAAACTTAGCATTCGCCCTGCAACGCTGTCAATGGAATAATCTTGATAGCAGATTTGGGAAAACTTGTATGTGGAATTACCTCGAAACCACGCGCCGCAGGTGTTACCATATGTGCCGATCGTGCCAGGGAGGAGAGCCATGAGCGACAACCCGATTTACATTGGCAACGTGGAGGTCATCCCCGTGTCCGACGGGTGGATGAAGTTCCGGCCCGGCAACTTCTTTCCAACAGTGCCGCACGATGCCTGGAACCGTTACGAGGAGACGATGCCCGAGGGCAAGCTGGTCTTCAACTCCGGCTGCTACGTTCTCCGCTCACAGGGGAAAGTGATACTCGTGGACACCGGCGTCGGGAAGGGTTCGACCGACCTGTGGGAGGCCTCCGCAGGGAAGTTGCTTACGGCCCTTTCCGACAATGGCGTCGACCCTGATGAGGTCGACATGGTGCTACTCACACACCTGCACCGCGACCACGTAGGCTGGAATATCATCTGGGACGGCGACCGATTCCGGCCTACCTTCACGAAGGCGCGATACTGGATGCCGAAAATCGACTTCGACGTTTACTCCACCAAGGCAGACCTGCACCTCTTTTCATACCTGGAAAAGCAGGTCCTGCCCCTGAAGGACATTGGAGTAGTGGACTTCATCTCAGGGGAGCAGCACTTCACGAACGAGGTCTCTTCCCTGCCCACCCCCGGCCACACGCCCGGCCATACGAGCTTCGTAATCTCTTCGAAAGGTGAGCGAGGAATAATTACTGGGGATGTGCTCCACCACCCGGCGCAGATAGACCATCCGGAGTGGAGCCCGAGAGGGGACGAAAAGCAGGTGGAGGCGCGCGAGACGAGGGCGAACATTGTCCAACAGCTGGTCCTGGAGGGAGCAATTGCGCTGGTCGGGCACTTTCCCGGCCCAGGCATCGGGCGTGTCGTGCGGCGTGACTCCAGGCTCACGTGGCAGCCGCTCTAGTCGGCAAATCACCATGATACTGCGAGAGGCGCCCGATCGGGCGCCTCTCGTTTTCCAATCGGTTACTTCCTGCCGGCCCGCATGCGGCAGTTGGCACAGCCACAGCCTGGCTTGACTCGCAGGACATCCCTGTATAGCTGCCCTACCATCTCGTTATCGGTCAGGTTGAACCCCCGCCCGATCTCCAGCAGCTCCTCCATCCTCTTCTTCCTGTCGGCCTCCTCCGCCTCAGTCAAAGCCTCACCGGACATCAACACCATTCTGGCGTACGTCCTGAGGGCGACGGTATGTTCGGCCATCAGTTCTCCGGGGTCAACGGATATTGTTGCGCTCATCTCCTGACACCTCCTTGAGAGATAGCCTCGGGCAGGCTCCTTGAGCCCCCAGCCGCATCGGTCCAGCGCATCCTCCTTGGTATCCCGGCGCCCCAGAGGGATTTGTCCTTACCGGGAACTGGGCTGCTTTCCAACCAACTGCATCAGCCCTGGTAGCTTATACAACGCTGCCACAACTTAAATAGCTATGGCCTATCTTCTTGTTAATCGCTTCTCGGATGATACGTGACCCGTCAATAATTTGGATGCGCTTCCCCTGGCGGGGATTCTACTTCTTTGCAAACTCGCGGAGCTTCTTTTCGGACATCTTTGTCTTCGTCTTCTTGCCGGCCCTCTTGCGGGCCAGCTCCGCCCCCATGAATTTCCGCTGCTTCTCGGTCTTGGCGGGCATTCGCTCCTCCTCCCAGCCCCGCCGGAGCCTCATCAACGCTCGGGAAGACCTCCCGGCGTAGGGCAATACTAGAGTGCCTTATACAAATAATCTAGCGCCTGTACCGGCCGGCGCGCTAGTCGAAACCGGGTTATTTCTAAACCGGCAGGAGTTACAACCCCGGTCTTATCCATCACTTGCCCGTTGCTCCCAGTCCCAATACAATGGCAGGCGGCGCGGAGGAGGCGGCAGGGAGCCAGCAAGCATTAGAAGGGGGATTGATGTACCCGATAGACCTCAGCGGCAAGACCGGCATAATTTTCGGCGTAGCTAACCACAGGAGTATCGCGTGGTCCATAGCGCAGGTGCTCCACCAGGCCGGCGCCAGGCTGGCAGTGACTTACCAGAACGAGCGCGTCAAGGACTCGGTGGCAGGACTGGTCACGGACTGGAAGGACTCTCCGGTCATCGAGTGCGACGTGAGCAAGGATGAGAATGTTGAAAAAGCAGTGAACGAAGCTGCGAAGGCGCTCGGCGGGCGAATCGATATGGTCGTTCACAGCATCGCCTTCGCCAACAAGGACGACCTGGGCGGCCTGTATATGGAGACTCCCCGCGAAGGCTTCCGGGTTGCGCTTGATGTCAGCGCGTACTCCCTCATCCCGGTTGCGCGGTACACGGCCCCAATAATGAAGGCCAATGGCGGCGGCGCGATCGTCTCTATGACCTTCCAGGCGGCAGAGCGGGTCTTCCCGGGTTATAACGTCATGGGCACCGCCAAGGCGGCGCTGGAGAACGCAACCAAGCAGCTCGCGTCAGACCTTGGGCCGGATAACATCCGCGTCAACTCGATCTCAGCAGGGCCGCTGGACACGCTCTCTTCGCGCGTCATCAGCCACTACCGGGATATGAAGAAGGCCCACGCGGAGCGCTCGCCGATGCGGCGAAACATCACGCAGGAAGAGGTTGCCAAAACCGCCCTGTTCCTGTTGAGCGATCTTTCCAGCGGCATCACCGGGGAGATTGTCCACGTGGACACCGGCTACAACGTTATGGGTATCTGAAGACTGCAATCCGGGCGATAGACCGCGCTGCGCCTGCGCTATGTGGACTAGTCGAATGGCCCTAGTAAAGAATAACTCGTTGGTAGAGTACGATGGGTATAGTCCATCCGTAACATATTACCCGTAAGGCTAATCTGGCCCAAAAGACAACACCTTGCGGAGGATGCCCCAATGTTGCAGGAAAGAGACTCTCAAATCTCTCCTCAGACACGGATAGAGCAAAGACAGTCATCGACGCCGGACTGGACCGCGGCCCCGCCACCGGAAGAGCACGAGAAGCGCCGGGTGAACGAGGGAAAGCTTCTTGCCTTCACTTCAGTCAGAGCAAGGTTTCCGGAGCGCGCCAGGATCAACGTCTTCGTGCCGCTCACCGGGGAATAGTCCCGACAAGTGCAAGCAAGCAGAGAGGGCCGCCCCGATTCCATCAGGGCGGCCCTCTCTGCTTTTCATCGCTTTTAGCTCAGGCGCTGATTCGCACCAGGGTGTTTGTCCGCGCATCGTAATCCACCACAACCCGCGACCCTAGCTTTACCGCCAGAACGCCGTGTCCCGTTGCCATTCCGCCGATCATAACCGTCGAGGTGGACGTGGCCCTGAGGACGATTTCGGCACCGTCTTCGGCCACCACCGTGACCGTGCCGGAGACGGTATCTACGCCCTTGAGCGTCCCCGCAAGCGTGGCGTTGGAAACAGTATCCGCGACCCCTCGAGCGGGCCCCTCCTGGCGGGTGTCGATGGCAAGCAGCGCCCGCGATTCTGTGTCGTACTCCACCATTGCAGGGCCGCCGATCTGCGCCGCCAGCGCCGTGGTGCCGCCCAGAACGCCCAGTGCAAGGATCTTCGAGGCCGGAGTGACCTTCAGCTCCAGCTTGGTGCCATTGTCAGCAACAATGACCACCTTGCCGGCTATGGCGTTCACGCTACGCAAGCCGCCGGTGGCCACCGCCTTCGGCCCCCCGCCGTCGAAGTCAACGTGACCGCCAGTACCCCCGCTGCTGAAACCACTGCCCCGCGAGCCATTGCGCCGAAAACGGCATTCCCCTTACAGATTCCCCCCCTCTGCGTTTTCCAGCCCAGCGCCAGCGTGCGAAAGCCCCCTCTATACGAGTATACCGCGCCAGTGCAAATTGGACTCCGGACGGGCATACTCCCACGAGCAGACGGCGCTTGTGCACCGGAGCGTTCTCACCCTTGTTTCACTATCCATTCCCTTCGGATAGGACACTACCAGGTATATCCGGCTGTTGCACTCGGGGCAGAGATTGCCACTCGCCGCGCCGACATTACCGGTTGAGTATTCAAGTTTGCGCATCTTACGCCTCCTCATCGGGTAACCCACTCACCGAGACACTGCAGCCGTTCCCGGACACCGATTAGCGCTAATGCCAGTGTCTGAACATAAAAACGCGGGCCGAATGCTATTGTCAGGAATACTCTGACCCCCGTGAGCCCCTGTTCGCTGCGATTGGGCGCTCCGGCTACCCGATGCTGAACAATGCCGCTGCCGCAGGCTGAGCGGCAGGAGGACCGGCTTGCGTTATTACAGGCTGATGAGCACAGATGGCGGACACCGGCTTGCGGTAGAAGTACAGGACGGCACGCTTGCCGATCTGACGTCCATTGACGACGACCTCACCGGCGTAAATGACCTGGCCCTTACGGCGTCCCTCTCCGGCGCGTCGATTGACGACGTGGCCCGGAACATCCTTTCGAAGGGCTACGAAGTCGAATACGATCTGGAGGACGTGGTCACAGACTCGCGAAACGGCGCGGGGGGACGTGTGGCTGGACAGGCCGCTCGACCCGCCCGAGGTATGGGCGGCCGGCGTAACCTACAAGACGAGCGAGATGGAAGCGGCGGCGCGAGAGCCAGACGCCGGACATCTACTCGCGGGTCTACACGGCAAAGCGGCCGGAGCTCTTTTTCAAGGCCACACCGGACAGGTGCGTAGGGCCTTTTGAGGCCGTCGGCATCCGCGAGGACTCGAAATGGAACGTTCCGGAGCCGGAGCTGGCGTTCGTGCTGTACAATGGGCTGATCATCGGGTATACGATCGGTAACGACATGAGCAGCCGCACCATAGAGGGCGAGAACCCGCTCTACCTGCCGCAGGCGAAGATGTACTCCCGGTGTTGCGCGATTGGCCCTGCGTTCGTCACACCTGAAACGGTAGGCAACCCGCGCAACCTGTCCGTGGAATACTCAATCTTGCGCACGGCTGAAGAGATCTTCAGGGGCCGAACGTCCACATCCCTGATGGCCCGCACGTGCGAGGAGCTGGCGGACTGGCTATTCGCCAGCAATGATGTGCCGAATATGACTGCCGTGCTGACAGGCACGGCCAAAGTTCCGCCACCCGATATCACGCTCAAGGAAGACGACGTGGTGGTGATGACGATCGAGAACATAGGCACGCTGGAGAACTACGTCACGGTGGTTTAAGTGGTACAGGAGCCGCCAATGGACTTCGAAGTCGATGTTATTCGCACGTTCGTAGAGCCCGTGAAGCTCAGGGACGGCACGCTCTTGGGGCTGGACTGGAAGACCCTTCACGGGATGGTCTCCACCGACAGCGGCAGGACGTGGCGGGACTCCGGCCCCCTGCGCGACGCATCCGGACGCGTGCTGGAGGGCTCCGGCAAGTCCAACGGCTACGTCGTCCACATCCTGCGACTCAAGACAGGGGAGATCGCAGTGAAGTACGATGTCGGCCACTCGCGTTACGATCTGGGCGGGTCGCCTCGCAGCACGTCGTACTTCACGAGGTCGGCGGACGAAGGGCAGACCTGGTCCGCGCCGGTGCAGATCACGCCGACCGGCACGCCATCGCACACGTCATGGGTAGTGGAGATGGCGGACGGGCGGCTCGTCCTTCCAAACGAGTACGCGTACTCGCAACCGGGTGAAGATAAAAGGCCCAAGTTCGCCATATGCACCTCGTTCAATTCCGTCGACGGCGGGCGCACGTGGCAGGAGTCGCGCGACGCAATATGGCTGCAGAACGACGACGGCACGGTGCTGGACTATTGCGAGATTCCCACGGCCACGGAGACGCCCTCCGGCGGGATGCTGATGCTTGCGCGCACACGGTACCAGCGCATGGGGGAGAGCCACAGCGCGGACGGCGGTCACGCCTGGAGTCCGATGCGTCTGAACGGCCTCGTATCAAGCTGCGCGGAGATATTCCTCGATCGCGTTCCCGGCAGCAGCGACATCTATTGCATCTGGAACCAGGCGACTGCCGAAGAGGTGGCGAAAGGCTACTACCGCGCCCGCCTCACGTCTGCGATCTCCCGCAACGGCGGCGTGACCTGGGAGAGCTTCCGGACGGTCGCAGCTTCGCCGGGAATGGAGGAGGTTGCCCGCATCCAGCCCGCCGGCACTCCCGTCTACACGCCCGTCCCCGGCGCGGTCCCCACTGAGCAGGAAATGGTCGCCCCTGAGTTTCACATGAACCGCGCCCCCCGCGCAAAGGTCATCGACGGCACGCTCTACGTCGCCTACACGCACCGCCGTTACAGATACGTAAACGGCAAGCAGACGAAGCTGCACGATGCGGTGAAACTCAGGGCAGTGCCGGTGGAGTGGCTGTGGGGGAAATAGTGAATTTAGAATAGTGAATAGTGAATTATCGGACGGGAACGATCCGGCTGTTCAATCCACTATTCACTATTCTAAATTCACTATTCACACGTACCACCCAGACTGTATGCGGTACATCTCCGCGTAGCGCCCGCCACGCTCCATTAGCTCCGGATGAGAGCCGTCCTCCACGATCTTGCCGCCGTCCAGAAACACGATGCGGTCCGCTAGCCGTGCCGAGCCGAGGCGGTGGGAGATGAGCAGGACGGAGCGGCCCCGGGCGATATCGCGGAAGTGGCGGTATACCTCCACCTCCATCTTGGCGTCCAGGGCTGCGGTGGGCTCATCGAGCACGAGAACTGACGCATCTCGAATATAGGCCCGAGCAATCGCCACCTTCTGCCATTGGCCAGATGAGAGGTCCTGCCCCTTGTCGTCATAGGTCTTGCCCAGCATCGTCTCGTATTTGGCAGGAAGGGCTGATATTACCTCGTCCGCTCCGCTCTTTGACGCAGCAACGGCGATTGCGTCGGTGTCCTCGATACGGCGTAGCTCGCCGAAGCCGATGTTCTCTCGCGCGGAGGCGGCGTATTTCACGTAGTCCTGAAATACCGGCGCTACCCGCCTCCGCCACTCAGACGGCACTATCAAGGCCAGGTCCTCGCCATCCACCGTGATGCGGCCCGATGTCGGCTTGTAGAGTCCGAGCAGCAGCTTCGCGAGTGTCGACTTCCCCGCGCCGTTCTCGCCGACGAGCGCGATGCTCTTGCCGGGCTCCAGCACCAGGTCGATGCGGTCCAGCACGGGCTTCGTGGCACCGGGGTATATAAAGGTCACCTGCTCGAACCGTACCGCCGGGACATCCGCGGCCAATGGCAGCTTATCGTGTGCGCCATTTTCCCGATGCCGTTAGTGGCCGTAGCGGCTGCGGGGAAGGGCGTCCACTCCTCCTCGGCCTTGAGTTAGTCCAGGACGTCCTTCATGTATGAAATCGAGCCTGTAACAGACCGGTACCCGCCAAGGGCCATGGATGCCGAGCTCATGAACTGCTGGGCCGCCGTAAGGAAAGCAGCGAATAGTCCGAGCGTGAGACGGCCCGTCACGATAAGGACTACTGACCAGGTGATCACCAGCGCATACGTAAAATGCTCGAAGAAGGTCCTGGCCACCGCACCGCGAACCCGCTCCCTGGCAAGAGACAGCCGGTCGTTGCGCAGCTCCGCGACGAGCTTCTTTCGCCTGCCGAGCAGGAAGTCACCAAGGCCAAACAAGCGCACCTCAGCGGCCGCGGGTCTATCCGCCATCAGCTTGCCCAGGTAGTCGATATATCGAAGTGTCGGGCTGTGCTTCGACTTCAGCACCCTGATCCTTTCAAAGATGCGCTCGCCGATTACGTGCGACGGGGTGATGCCGATCAGCAAAATGACTGGGAACCATATGTTCACGGAGCCCAGATAGATAAGAAGCCCTATGGCGGTGATTGCGTCCGAAGGTATTCGAAGCATCCACTGAATCGGCACCCACAGCCGGTCCACACCGAACTGGGCGTGGTGAAGCAGGTCGTAGTATTCGGCCTGCTCGAATGCCTCCAGCGGCAACCGGCTCGCCTTTATCATCAGGCGCTCGTTCACGCCGGCCTGGAAGATCTCCATAATGTCCGGAATCAGCCAGCGGTGGACGAATATGCCGGACAATGCCTGCACAAGGTTGGCCGCCAGAAACGCTACGAGCCATATCGTAGCAGTGGTCAGATTCGAATCGCCCTTGAGAATGCCGACGGCGCCGTCGATGAGGCCACGAAGGAATACGGTCATTAGAATGGGCGCAAGCCCTGTGATCAGGATCATGAACGCCGCGATCAGCATTTCGCGACGGCCGATCTCCCACATGAGCTTCATGTAGCGCCAGAAGTATATGGCCTGGTCCCTGGATCTCAGGCGTTGCCTATCGCGTGACCATTGCGACTGCCTAATCATTTTCTCCCGCCTTTCGGCTGCTTGCCGACCATTTGCCGGCCACTGCCCTCTTCACCGGTACCACTCGGCCTGGAGCTTGTACAGCTCCGCGTATGGACCCCCTCTCGCTACAAGCTCGTCGTGCGACCCTTCCTGAACAATGCGCCCCGTTTCCATGAACACGATCCTATCGGCCAGGCGCGCGGAGCCCAGTCGGTGCGAGATGATCAAGACGGTCTTGCCCTTTGAAAGGTCAAGGAACTGGCGGTACACCTCCAAATCCGCGAGCGCGTCCAGAGCGGACGTGGGTTCGTCTAGAACGAGAATCTCCGCATTCCTCAGATACACGCGCGCGATTGCCAGCTTCTGCCACTGCCCTCTGGAAAGCTCCATTCCACCCTCAAACTCTTTACCCAATGGCGTTTCAAAGCCCTTCGGCAGCTTCCTGATATCCTGCAGTGAGCCGCTCATCGCCGCCGCGGCTTCGACGGCCGCCCTGTTGTTCATCCTTTCCGTCCGCCCTAACCCGATGTTCTCCTCAACCGTAAAGGCGAACTTCACAAACTCCTGGAATACGACTCCCGTCCGGTCCCGCCATGACTTCTGATCGATCTCTCTCAGGTCTACACCGCCCACCGTTATCGCCCCTTCGGTGGGCGTGTACAGACCGAGCAGCAGCTTCGTCAGTGTCGTCTTCCCCGCGCCGTTTTCCCCCACGAGCGCGACACGCTCGCCGGGGCGGATTCGGAAGTCCACGCGATCCAGGGCGGTCTTCTTCCCGCCGGTGTGCTTGTAGGTGACCGATTTGAACTCAATTCCTTGTTTCAGGGTCGACGGCGCTTCCACCGCTGTCGCCTTCTCATCCCCCGCAAGTTTGAGGAACCTGGAGGCATGGTCCATAAGGCCGAGAAATTCTCCAACTCCAAGGAGGCCGCCGCCGAAGCCGTTGACGTACGACAGGTACATCTGGGTAACAGTGATCATCGCCACGACCGTGCCCGCGGATATGGCGCCGCTCGAGGCCTGGTACAGCAGCAGGGCTATCGTGCCGCCGAGTATGGCAAGGTTCAGGGCTATTGGCGGCACCGCCTTGGGGATCAGCGACCGGCGCACCAAAGACACTTCGCGCATTCGAGAATCGTTAAGCGTCTTCCAGGAGTCCCTGACATGCGCGCCAAGGCCGAAAAGGCGCACCTCGGCCGCGGCCTCCCGTTCGGATACCAGGCCGCGCCAGTACTCCAACCTTCGTTTCGCTTTTGCCTGTTTGCCCCACACCTCGTTATTCGCCTTGATTTCCCTGACGCTGCGCTGGGCCATTGCCGCACCGCCGACAAGCATGAGGAATGGAATACTCCAGTGAACGCTGGCGGCGACGATCATCAAGCCCATGCCTCCGACCACGGTAGTGAGGAATGCCTGGTGTTTTGGCAGATCTATGCTGATCACCCTCTCCTGCATTGCCCACTTCGCGCGGTTGAAGGACTCGAAGAAATCGGGGCTTTCGAAGCGGTCGAGGCTCATTCCGAAGGCCTTGCTGTACATCAGCGCCTCGTACCGGGCCGTCACTCGCTCGGAGAGCTGCGCCGTAAGATAGTTCTGGATGGTGTCGCTTAGTAGCAGGGAGGTCAGGACTTTCACGCCGACGAAGAGAGCCAGCCAGGGGAGGAAAGGCCGGAGTGCTTCTATCAGCGGGAGGCCCGCGCGCGAAGCGCTAGCCTGCAAAGCGTCAATCAGCCCTACTGTCGCCTTGACGAGAACGACGGGCGCAATGCCGCCCAGGACGACGGCCACGGCCGCAAAGAGTGAGTACCATGGCCATGGGATGACCAGAGACTCCCAAACGAACCTGGCCAATTCCAGAGACGCTGAAATGCGCCCTCGGACGGTCAAAGACGGCTTTGCTGATGCAGTCGCAGCAACCATGCATTCACTCCCCTGTTCAGCCAGTGAGGATTGACACGCACGCCATTATGGACGCTTTCTAATGGGACGTCAACTACTTATGTTCGGCGGATAGTGAAGCACCGCTAGTAGTAACACGTCTCAGGAAACAGAACAAGAATTGAAACAAACGGGGATTTATGGTGTAATTCGTTTAGTGTAATTACAAACAAAGGGCCAATCGGAGAGCTTCCGGTTGGCCCTTTTGTGTTCAATTCGTGTCCCGTTATTTCAAATCCCGCGGCAGGCTGCCGAGGAACATCAACTTTTCCACAGGCACGCCGTCCACAGCGCCGTCCAGTATCCGCCGCACGCCGTCCAGCGCCTCGGACAGGGGCACCCACGCGCCGGGGCGCTTCGTGTGGGCCTCCGCGGAGAAGAACGGCTGAGTCATGAACGCTTCCAGACGCTCTCCCGCACGATAGACGGAACGGTCGGGCTCCGGAATGGCGTCTGCGCTCCTCATGCTTACCAGCAGGCGTAGCTCCTGGTAACGCCTCAGCACAAGCCTGGCGTTCGCGACAGTCGCGAAATGGGATGCCTCGATCTGCGCGCCGTCCAGCAGGGTAGACGTCGACGGTATTGGGTCAATAGCGGGGTACAGGACGCGCGTCGCGAGGTGCTGCTCGAAGCGCCAGACCGTCTCCAGGGGGCCGAAGGGCGCGCCTTCGATATCGGGCGTCTGCCCGGTCAGGTCGTAGAGGGCGAAAGTGACGGGCCGCGCGCCCGCCTCCCTTGCCCTTTCCCGGATTGTCGTCAGCTCGCCCGACAGCACCTTCTCGCGGTCGGTCACGACGAAAATGTCGTGCTCAACGCCGGATGACCCCAGCAGCGCGGCGGCTTCGTCGAGCGTGGAGACGGTCATGCCGGCATCGGCGGCCAGAGCGTCGGTGAAACGACGCTCTTCCTCAGGAAGCCAGAGCACTGTCTCAAAGCCGCGGTGGCTCTTGAGAGTGCGGACCAGTTCCTGGAGCAGGACGACCTGTCCCAGGCCGGGCCTGGAGATCGCCCCGGCGATGCCGCCGCGGACGAGCGGCGCAAACAGGTCGATTACCTTGATGCCGGTCTCAACCATCCCGGCGGCCCCGGTCTTCACAAGGAGCTCATCGAGGGTGCACCCGGCGAGAGAGGCCAGTGCCGCGAGGGTGCGGACCTCTGCCCTCCCAATCGGTATCTTGCCGGTGCAAAGGTCGGAGACGGTTGCAGGGCGCAGGCCAACGGAGCGGGCGGCGGACGTGAGATTCGGGACACGGCGACGCAACAGTGGGACGTTTAGCAAAAGGTCCTCAGGCATAGCGGTCACCTCCTTCCGCTATACCGTAACATATCTTACGTTATACAGTAAATAGCCTTGCGCTCGCGCGTTACGCCTTCAGCTTCGCCAGGTACTCCTTGCGGAACTTCGCCACCTTGGGCGCGATAATGTATGCGCAGTATCCCTGGTCCGGGTTGCGTCGGAAGTATTGCTGGTGGTACTCCTCGGCGGGGTAGAAGACCTCGCTCTCCCGCACGTCGGTTATGATGGGGCGGTTCCAGACCTTGCGGCGGGTGAAGTCGTAGATCACGTCGTCGGCGGTGGCCTTCTGCTCCGGGCTATGGTAGAAGACGGCCGACCGGTACTGCGGACCGATGTCGTTCCCCTGCCGGTCCTTCGTCGTGGGGTCGTGTATTGTGAAGAAGACCTCGAGGATCTCCTTGAACGAGACTACGGCGGGGTCGAACGTCACCTGAACAACCTCCACGTGGCCGGTCTTGCCGGTGCACACCGCCTTGTAGCTCGGGTTCTCGACGTGGCCGCCGGTGTAGCCGGACACCACCTTCTCCACTCCCTTGAGCTGCTCGTACACCGCCTCCAGGCACCAGAAACAGCCGCCGCCAAGGGTAGCCTGCTCTCTCGTTTGCGTGGTCATGGCCCTTCGCCCTCCTTGAAGTCTCAAACTATCGCGATTATTTGATACCATGCGGGGTAGTTCAGGTTCACATTAACACTAATGCGGAGTGTGCACCAATGGGCGGAATCGTCGTCTGCGTTCACCAAAGGCCTGCCGAGGAGGGAGCGAAGGTGCTGGAGGCCGGCGGCGACGCCTTCGACGCCGCAGTGACGACCGCGTTCTGCCAGATGGCGATCCTCCCCTTCTCCTGCGGCGTGGGCGGCGGCATGACCGCCATTCTCTACTCCGCTCTCAACCGCGAGCGAGTGGCGATCGACGGCAACATGCGCGCGGGGTCCAGGGTCACGCCGGTCATGTGGGCGAAGGACTACCTGGGCGAGTCCGACTACATAGGCGAGAGCCTGTTTGCGGACTACCGGAGCACGATGGGTTACACCTCCATCTGCACGCCCGGCTCCGTCGCCGCGCTGGCGGACATGCACCGCCGCTTCGGCACAATGCCGTGGCCGGAGCTGCTGCAGCCGGCAGCGCGCCTCGCCCGCGACGGGTACGCGCTCACGGACGACTTCCTTCGCTAGTACCTGCCCTCAGTGGGGCCGTACGAGCCCGGAGGGATAGAGCGCATCAAGGCGACGGCGGAGGCGGCGCGCCTTTTCCTCCGGCCGGACGGCGGGCCTCTGCCGGAGGGGCACATCCTCAAAAACCCTCACCACGCGGAAACATTCGAACGGCTGGCGCGATACGGCCCTCAGGACTTCTACACCGGCAGCCTGGCGCGGGACATTGCAGACGACCTTGCGAAGAACGGCGCGTTTGTGACGCTGGACGACCTCCGCGAGTACCGCACGACGACGTACGCGCCGAGTAACACGTACTACGGCCGGTACGCCGTGTACTCCAACAACCCTCCCGGCGCAGGGGCGCTGCTGCAGGAGGCGCTGAACGTGCTGGACGGCCTCGATATGGGCTCTCTGGAGCACAACGGCGCTGAGTACCTGGCGCGGCTTGCATCGACGATGCAGCTTGTGAACCAGGACCGGCGCGACTACCTGGGAGACCCGGAGGCCATTGGCGAGGGGCCGGGGAATGTGCTACGTTCCGGGGAGCGAGCAGCAGTCCTTCGCAAAGCCGTGCTCGCGGGCGTGGTGGTCGGAATCGCACCGCGGAAGGAGTCACCGGACACCACGCACATGACCGTCGTGGACGGGCACGGCAACATAGCGTCGATCACGCACACGCTTGGCGCGCACTCTGGGGTCGTAACTCCGGGGCTGGGGTTTGTGCATAACGACGGGATGAACCGCTTCGACGCGCGCCCCGGGCGGCCCAGCTCGCTCGCGCCGCGCAAGGCCCGGCTGCACCTGATGATGCCGACGATAATATTCGACGGCGACTCGCCGTACATGGTGCTGGGCGCGCCTGGCGGGAACGGCATCCTGAGCGCACTCTCGCAGACCTTCCTGAATATCGTGGAGTTCGACATGACCGCCGGCGAGGCGGTCCTTTCGCCTCGCATCCACGCGGAGGGCTCGACGATCTGGTGCGAGTCGCGCTCCCGCTCGGACACGCTCGACGAACTCCGTGCCCGCGGCCACACCGTCGTGAAGGACTACATGTCCCTCGGCCGCCGCTTCGCCAAGGCGCACGTCGTCGTCATGCACCCGGACGGCCAGCTGGACGTAGGCTCAGACCCGCGCGGCTCGATGGGCGTCGTCAAGGCTCGGGGGTGAGGGCCGCACGTCTCACATAAACGGACTCTTCCGGTGCGCCTCTCACAATGCTAAGATTCCCAAGTCGCGGTCGGTCTACCCTGACATTATTACGCAAGGGAGTGTGCGCGCATGAAGGCTGTCGTATACGAGGCCCCGTTCAAGGTCGCGGTCAAGAACGTCCCGGACCCGAAGATCGAGCACCCCAACGACGTCATCGTGAAGATCACCTCGTCGTGCATCTGCGGCTCCGACCTGCACATGTACGAGGGGCGCACCGCCGCCAAGCCCGGCATCGTGTTCGGACACGAGAACATGGGAGTGATCGTGGAGACGGGCGCCGGAGTGTCCCAGCGCAAGAAGGGCGACCGCGTCGTCCTGCCGTTCAATGTGGCGTGCGGCTTCTGCCACAACTGCATCTGAGGCTTCACCGGCTTCTGCACCACGGTCAACCCCGGCTTCGCCGGCGGCGCGTACGGCTACGTGGCGATGGGGCCGTGGACGGGAGGCCAGGCGGAGTACCTGAAGGTGCCGTACGCCGACTTCAACTGCCTGCCGCTGCCGCAGGGCAAGGAGCACGAGGCCGACTTCGCGCTGCTCTCGGACATCTTCCCCACCGGCTACCACGGCGCGGAGCTTGCGGGCGTGAAGCCGGGCGAGAGCGTGGCGGTCTTCGGCGCCGGCCCGGTGGGCCTCATGGCGGCTTATAGCTGCGTCATCAAGGGCGCGGCAGAGACTTACGTCGTGGACCACGTCAAGGAGCGCCTGGACAAGGCGAAGTCCATCGGCGCGATACCGATAGACTTCAGCAAGGCGGACCCCGTACAGCAGATCAAGGACAAGCGCGGCGGCAAGGGGACAGACAAGGGCATCGACGCCGTGGGCTACCAGGCCGTGAAGGCGGGCTCCTCCGCCGCCGGAGGAGAGCAGGACGAGGTGCCGAACATCGTCCTCAACCAGCTCATCGACGTGGTGACGCCCACCGGCGTTCTGGGCATACCGGGCCTGTATGTGCCGTCCGACCCCGGCGGCGTGAACGAGGGCGCGAAGAAGGGCTCGCTGGCGATGAACTTCGGCAAGCTGTTCGAAAAGGGGCTGAAGCTCGGCACGGGCCAGTGCAACGTAAAGACATACAACTCGTACCTGCGAGACATGATTATCGCCGGCCGCGCCAAGCCCCGCTTCGTCGTCTCCCACGAGGTGCCGCTGGACAGCGCGCCCGAGGCCTATCGCAAGTTCGACCGCCGTGAGGACGGCTACACAAAGGTGATCCTGCACCCGTAGCTCACACCACCGGTCCGGCAGGGGCCCTGATGCCTCGGGGCCCCTGCCGGTAATCGCCAATTACACCTTCGTCACCTCTATGAAGTACCCGTCGTTTTTCACGCGGTCGTATGCCTTTTCGAACTCAGGCGAGCCGTCGTCTATCCAGCGCGAGTACTTCTGGCCGATTACGCCGTTCACTTCATTGCCCGCGATGCCGACGATGTTCGTCTGGCCAAGGCTGTAGACGGTGTGGCCTCCCGCCAGCTTCAGGACGCCAACATACCGCGGTGCCTCGCGCGGTTTGTTCGCCGAGATGCGGGCCAGGGCCTTCTCGTCCACCTCGAAGCCCAGTCCCGGCCCGTCAGGCACCGGCGAGAAGCCCTCGTGCACCGGTATGCGCTTCGTCGTAATATCCACGTCGCACTGGTCGTCCAGGTTGATCATGTGGCCGGAGGCCGTCGGCAGGACCGCCGCCACGTGCAGCGCCATCGCTTTGGCGAGCGTGCCGCCGCAGAACTGGATGAGCACCTGGATGTTCGCGCGGCCGTAGGCGTGGCCTTCCGACATCATCGTCCCAACCGGCCCGCCGATCATGTAGGCATCCGCCATCCCGTGGATTACCTCCTGCATGCCACCCATTGCAGCGCCGCCGCCGTGCACGACCGTCAGCTTCGTCCGGTTGCGCAACTCCCGCCAGCTCGTGACGTCGGTCTTGTCCATGGGGTCTTCCAGCCACTGCACGATGGGGTGCTTGCGCTCCAGCTCGTTGATAATCGGCAACAGGGCGGCCAGCGTCTTGGGGCGGCGAGGGCGGCCGGTGAAATCGTAGTGCAGCTTGAAGCCGGGAGGCGTCACCTCCTCGGCGGCCTTCGTCCACTCGAACAGGTCCTCAAGCGCGTTCGTATGGATCTTGAAGATCATGTACCCCTGCTTCACCGCGCGCGCCACGTCCGCCTGGAACTCCTTTGCGGTGGGGCCGCCCCAGGACCACGCCGCCACCTGCGCGCCATCGCGCACCTTTTGCCCCAGCAGCGCGTGGACGGGCTTGTCCAGGTACTTGCCCATGATGTCGTAGAGGGCCATGCCGAGGCCCTCCTCCACGTTCGTGTTCAGGTAGTCGAATGGGTCCTTCCCTATGTGCGGCTCCAGCCTGTCGCGCGGCGGGGGCAGCCCGCCCCAGTCGTAGTCGCCCCAGCCCACGATACCGTTGTCCGTCGTGACCTTGTAGACCATGCGGTGGTATGTGCCGTCGCGCGTCTTCACGTGCAAATAGCGATCGGCAATCGTTGAGACAGCCGCGAACGGGCTCGAAGGGCTGGACAAGCTGGAGCAGACCCGGCCCGACCTCGTGTTCCTGGATGTCTCCATGCCGGTCATGGGCGGGCTGGAGGCGCTTGAGAAGGCGCGCGCCCGCGGGGTTGACGCGGCAATCATAATGACCACGGCATTCGGCTCAGGGCAGGTGGCGATAGATACTCTGAGACTGGGCGCGGACGACTACCTGAGGAAGCCGTTTGAGCCGCACGAGTTCAACGCCGTTCTCCTGCGCGCCGTCCGCCGCCTGGATCTGTCCCGCCAGAACGCCTTCCTGCAGCAGCAGCTCGACCAGAAGCGGATACAGCTTGAGGCAGAGATTGCGAAGGCCGCGTCCGTCCAGTCAAAGCTCCTGCCGTGCGAGCTGCCGGCGATACCCGGCTTCGAGGTGGCTGCCCGCTGCATACCTGCGCGAGAGGTTGGCGGAGACCTCTTCGACTGGCAAGAGGCCTACAGGGGCACTACCGCGATTGCGCTGGGAGACGTGTCAGGCAAGGGGATGTCCGCCGCGCTGCTCATGGCGACGGTGCGCGCCACCCCCCGCGGAGTCACGCCGGCGCACCCCCCGGCGACCGCTATAGACATCGCAGAGCAGGCGCTGCACGATGACTTCGAGCGCTCGGAGAGCTTCGTTACCCTCTTCTGCGCCCATGTGGACCCGCGCAAACGCCAGGTATCGTTCGTGGATGCGGGCCATCGATACGCGTTCATACGGCGCGCTGGCGGCAACGTTGAGCTGCTTGAGCCGAGGGGATTCCCGCTGGGAGTAATGCCGGAGGAGCGTTACGAGCAAGGCGCTTTCACTCTGGCAGGCGGCGACGCGCTGGTGACGTACTCGGACGGGCTCGTGGGCGCAAGCGCTTATGAAGACCTGACGCCCGAGATAATGTCCGAGGCGCTTGAGGGAGCGGCGTCCGCCCAGGAGATGGTGGAGCGGCTGGTGGGCCTTCCCAGACGGGATGGCGATCCGCCGGATGACATGACTGTGCTCGTGCTGAGAGGATAGAAGGCCGGGTCTCTGGAGAGTGTCAATGAAGATCGACGTGACGCCCCGAGCAGGGGGCGTGGCCGTGGTGGCGCCAACCGGCAGGCTGGACCTGATGACCGCGCCGGAACTGAAGCAGCGACTCTCCACCGAGATAGCCGCCGGCAACTTCCGGCTCCTGATTGACCTGGGCAGTATCTCCTTCGTGGACAGCTCCGGGCTCGGCGCGCTCATCGCCGGGCTCAAAGCGGCGAGACTAAAGGGTGGCGATCTCCGCATTGCGCGGCCGGGCGACCAGGCGAAATCCGTCCTGGAGCTCACCAGCCTTCACCGCGTGCTGAAGCCCCATGAATCTGTCGAAACGGCTCTCGCCGGATTCTAGTTTGTTCCCGGGACCCTCTCTACGCCGAAGCTCGGTATGCGCTCAAAATCCCTGTAACGGGTCTGTATCTCCACCTGGTTGATGCGTGAGGTCCACCCGGACGTGGGCTCGTGGTATTTGAGCTCCACCTCGAGGCTATTCTCTCCACGCTTCAGGTCGTCCATCTCCAGCTTGTACTGGAACCAGTGCGCGTTGTAGCCGGGCTTGTCCTTCAGCTTCGCAGGGAAGGTGCCCGGGATGCGCGCCGCGCCCTCATTGACTATCTCGGCGTCTTCCCACCTGAGGTTGCGACCGTTGAAGACCACCTCAACCTTATCGTCCGCGCAGTAGTCCACGAACCAGATCGTCAGCACCGGGCGCCGCATCTCGCCGTTCGCCTTCGCATCCGCAATATCGTCCGCCACCCAGATGGAGAGCTTGCGGCGCTTGCCGACCTCCAGCGTAACCGGCAGTTGCCTGTCCGTCGGCCCGGCGGCGTAGGTGGGAGTTTCGTCCGGGGGCAGTACGTAACGCTTGGCCTTCCACGCCTGCGCGTCCGGATGGGCCATCTCGCGCAGCACAGCATACTCCGCCTCTGCGAGCGGCCACGGCAGGTAGCCGAGGTACAGCCCGGCGAAGCCCTGCCACGCCAGGGTCTGGCTGAGGGCGCGGAACATCTCTATGTGCGGGATGAGCGAGCGCTCGTCGTAGGCCCGGCGCGGCGGGCGCAGGTATGCGGCGGCGCCGGCGGCGTTGGCGGCATCCGCCAGCCACTGCCCTTCCTTGATGCCTGTATCGAATACGGAATATGGCGTGTTCCCGACGATGTAGTCGACGCTGCCCTCCTTGAGCCACGTCTCCGCGTCCATACCCCACTTGAGGTTCTCATCGCGGCGATGGAATACGCGGGCGCAGACCGGCACCGCCCTGCCCTGTTTCGCGCCGACCTCGTTCGCGATCGCCTTCACCTGTGCGACGAAACGGCTCATGAGCGGGGTGTTCTTCTCGACCTCTGCCTTGCGGAAGTAGCGAGGCCGGAATACGAAGTCCAGCTCAATGCCGTCCGCCTGGTAGTCCACGAGCATCTCGCGGACCATCGCCAGCTTCTCCTCGCGGACGATGTCGAGCGAGTAGTCATAGCACCAATCGGTATCGCGCAGGCTCTCTTCTACCTCGTTGAGGCAGACGGACTTGCCGTGCTGCATTTTGAGCTTGCCGTAGCGGTCCAGCCATACTGGCGAGTCGTCCGCAGGGTCCTGCAGCTTCAGGCTTGGGAAAACGGGGAGCCCTTTCTCCTTCCCTCTCTTTATGACCTCCCGCACCTGGTCGGTGCCCATCGCCGCGGCATCCTTGACCATGCGCATGATTCGCCAGTCTATGATGTCCCGCCACACCTCCTGGCCCTGCCCCGTGACTCGACCTACCTTGCTCTGGTGGAAGTATACGTCGCCGTAACCCAGTCCCAGAACCAGGAGCTCTACGCCGGTGCCGAGCACCTCGTCGACGGGCTGGTGGAGCTTGCGGAGGCTTACGGGCGGGTCCAGGCGCTTGGCGTGAAAGTGGTGGGCGTCGTTGTAGTAGACCAGGCGTGGGTAGCGCATTCGTGTAGTCATTGGCATAGCTCCGGAGTGGCGTTGACGGGAGCATGGTAGCAGGTGAACGCGACCGCGACAAACGGCCCGCGCCGCGATTGTGATAACTTAGTCCGGTCAACGAACTCTGGAGGAGCACACCATGACCATCTACGAGTCCCTCGGCGCGCGCGCGATCATCAACGTCTCCGGATCTTCCACACGTGTGGGCGGAGCGCTGATGCCGCAGAAGGTCGTTGAGGCCATGTCGCTGGCCGCGCTGGAGTCGGTATCAATGACCGAGCTACAAGCTGCGGCGAGCAGGCGGATCAAGCAGGCGACCGGCGCGGAGGCCGGGTACGTCACCTCCGGCGCGGCGGCGGGGCTGACACTGGGCGCGGCGGCGATCATGGCCGGGCTGGACCCGGCGAAAATGGAGCGGCTGCCGGATACGACAGGGATGAAGAATGAATTCATAATCTCCCGCGAGCACCGCAACGGCTATGACCACTCGATACGCCTTGCGGGCGCGAGGCTGATTGACGTTGGCATGAACGAGCAGGTGGCGGGCGCGGGAGTGCGCCGCACCGAGGCATGGGAGTACGAGGCAGCGATAACGGAGCGTACGGCGGGCATCGCATACGTTGCGCTGCCGGACAGCCAACCGCCCTTGCCGAGAGTGATCGAAGTCGCCCACAAGTACAAGCTGCCGGTGCTGGTGGACGCCGCCGCGCAGCTTCCTCCGGCGGTCAACCTGCGCAGGTTCATCGACATGGGCGCGGACCTGGTTGCCTTCAGCGGCGGCAAGGCGATTCGCGGGCCGCAGTCCACGGGCATCCTCGCGGGGCGCAAGGACCTGATCGCATCGGTGGCGCTGCAGCACCTGGACATGGACGAGCACTTTGACATCTGGGAGCCGCCGGCGGACCTGATACCGAAGGACAAGCTCATCGGCATACCCAGGCACGGCATTGGCCGAGGGTTCAAAGTGGCGAAGGAGGGCATCGCCGGCATCATGACAGCTCTGGACCTCTTCACCCACGGGGTTTATAAGGTGGATATGGAGACATACCGCCGCTATTTGGAAGCGATTGCGGACGGTGTAAGCGGGCTGCCGGTGGAGCCTCGCGTCATGCCCGCCAAAGGCGAAGGCTTCCCCATGCTCCACCTTGTTCTGGACACGAAGAAGATCGGACGCACTGCTTTTGAGGTATGCCGCGACCTGAAGCGCGGCGCCCCCGGCGTGTTCCCGAACGAGGGGATGCTGGAAAAGGACACCCTGGTCATCCACCCAATGAACCTCAGCGACGAGCGCGTTGAGGCGGTGGCGCGCCGCCTGCGCGAGGTGATGGGGAAGGGGTAGCGGAGTTGCGTTAACTAGGCGTTTAGCCGTATAGTATAGCCTGACGGCGGGAGCTTCATGCGGACTTTCACGGACCGGAATGGACGTCTTGTCCGGCTAACTGATGAGCGCGTTTCTCATATCGCCCTAAAGCACCCGGAAGTTAATGAGATGCTGGACGACATAGGCAGCGTTCTGGCCGGCCCAGACATCGTGACACCGGACCTGGCTCTGGAGGTCTACAGGTTTTACAGGTGGTTCGATGTAACGCCCAAAGGTCCGAAGTACCTCGTTGTGATGGCCAAGATGACCGCAACCGACGCATGGGTGTTAACTGCGTGGCTGACTGATCGAGTGAGATGAAGGAGATTGCTGCATGGTAGAGACGGAAGAGGCGCAGTTCGAGCTTTCATACGATCCGGACGGCGACATGCTCGAATTCCTTGTCCCAGGGAAGGCAGCAGTCACATATCCCACATCAAACGAGCATGTCATGGTCCGCATCGACTCCGATGGCCGTGTAGTTGGGGTCATGGTGCGCGGCGTGTCGGCAATGGGCGAAGCACCTTTCGACCTGAAACTGTCGTCCATAGTCGCCTCGAAGCGGAAGGTAACTACCAGTGTAGCCGCGCGGGAAATGGGGATATCGGTACGCCGTCTGCAGGCGTTGCTTCAGCAAGGCAGGGTGGAAGGCGCGGAGAGGGTTGGGCGTGATTGGCTCGTGCCGTTGCCAGCCGAGGTACGCCCGGGCCTTCGCGGGCCTCAGGGCGTTGCCAAACGAAAGCGCAACAAGTTCGCCTTCAAAGCCCCGGCGTAGCGCGCGCCATTAGAACCGCCGGCGGCCCTTGAGAGTGAACATCACGACGGCCCACAGCACGATGCCGCTGATCACGAAAGGCAGGAAGCGCTTGAGGTCGCTGTCTATGTTGTAGGTCAGCCAGACGGCGACGAGAGGGAAAAAAGAACATCGCCAGGATGATGCCCACTCGTTTCCCGGTTCCCAATAGCTCCCTGCCTTCTCGCAAACTTGCTCCATGGTAACACAGGGGTGCTGGGTGCTGGGTGCTGGTTCGAACCTAACACCTAACACCTAAAACCCTACTTCTTCTTGGCCGTCTCCTCGGGGAACTCGGCCACGAAAGCCGCCTCCACCAGCATGTTGCTCTGCAGGCCCACGCCGTAGCACCGGCGGTTCACCGGGTGGCCCGCGAAGTACTCCGCCCACACCGCGTTGATCTCCTTCACGTCCCTGTTCACGTGCTGCAGGTAGATGCGCGCCGAGCACACGTTGTGCTTGTTCAGCCCCGCCTCCGCAAGGACCTCGGTCAGCTGTTTGAAGATCTCCTTCATCTCCGCCGCGGGGCCGCCCTCAACCGGCTTCGACTGCCCGGGCGGCATGCCGGTCAGCACCGTCTCCAGTACTTTTCCGCTGTGGATGACAGCCGAGCTGAACGGAAAGCCCTCTTTGCTCCTCAGGAACTTCATCGCAGACCTCCTTGAATTGTTGCTCCAACGGGTTGCCTAATTCTAATGGATTTCATACCATGCCGGGTGCGACAATGCCAACCGGCCCGCGCAGGCGCTCCGTGCCCCGGGCGTTCGCAGCAGGACGTACCATGCAAGGCCAGACCACCGCACGCCGGGAGCTGCGTCTCATCCCGCTTTCCGAAGCGCGCCACAGCCTGCGCGAGCTCGTTGCCGGCCTGAAGGGCGGCAACCCCCTGGCGCCTGTGACAGTGGTCGGGCCGTCCAACTATGCCAACCTCTCCCTGCGCCACGCGCTCGGCCTCTCCGGCAGCGCCAACGTGAGGACCATCGTGCTTCCCCGGCTGGCGGAGATCCTTGGCGCTCCGGCCCTGGCCGCCTCCGGTCGCGTCCCCCTGACGCCGCTGATTGAGGGCGCAATCGTCCGCGCCGTGGCCGAGGGCGCGTCCGGCCCCCTCGGCGCGCTTGGCCACAACCCCGCCCTCCACCGCAGCCTCCGGCACACCTTCCGACGCCTGCGCCACGCCACGCCGGAGGCAGTCTCTGCGCTTGAGGCGGCGGGGCCGGTCCGGCGCGAGGTCGTGCGCCTGCTCCACCGGTACCGCGAGCTAACCACCAGGTACTATGACCGTGAGGACCTGGCGGCATCTGCTGCGGCGGCCGTCGCTAACGGCAAGGCGCCTGCGCTGAAGGACCTGGGCGCCATTGTATTCTACCTCCCGCGAAGGCTCACGACCGGCGAGACTGCCCTCATTGCGGCCTTTGCCGCTCCTCCGGCCGGCGGCCCCTGCGCAGTAATGCTCGGCCTCACCGGAGACGAAACGGCAGACGCCCAGTCCCGTGCCCTTGTTGGCCGCCTCTCTGACGATTTTGGCTGCGACGAGACGCCTCCGACCGCGACAGGCCGCCTCACGCGCATCCTTGTTGCGCCCGACCCCCAGCAGGAGGTGCGGTGGGCCGCCCGCCGCATCGTTCGGGCCGCCGGAGAGGGCACGCCGCTCCACCGCATGGCCCTCCTCTTCAGACAGGACGACCCGTACGCGACGCTCATCCACGACGAGATGGCCATGGCCGGCATTCCCACGACAGGCCCGGCCGCCGCCACCGTTGGCGACTCGGCCGTGGCGCGCTCCGTTATGGGCCTCCTGCGCATGGCGGGCTCCGACCTGCACAGGGACGAGGTGATGGAGTGGCTTACCGGCTCTCCTGTGAAGGCCCCGGGCGGCGTCACCGCCGCGTTCAGCCCGTCGCGATGGGACTCCGTGTCACGCCGCGCGGGCATCGTCCGTGGCCCGGAGCAGTGGCGCGAGCGGCTGGACCGCTACGCCGCCGGGCTCGAGGGCTCCGCGGCACGAGGCGTGGAGCTCGGCGAAATGCCCGAGGAGACCGCGCAGGCAAATCTTGAGGAAGCGGCCTCCGCTAGGACGCTCGCGACGTTCATCGCCAGCCTGAATACCGCGGTCGCCCCACCCCAGTCTCCATCATGGGAAGCCCTGTCCCGCTGGCTGGCAGGGCTGGTGGCGAGCTATGTCGATACCGGAGCGGCGCCCGCCCAGGAAACCTCGGCGATGGAAAAGATCGCGGAAGCACTGTCCGAGGTTGAGGGGCTGGACGCCATCGACTCCCGGCCGACCCTCGCGAAGTTCGTAGCGACCTTCGAGGAGGCCCTGGCGGCCCCGCTCGGCCATACTGGGCGCTCGGGCCAGGGCGTGTTTGTCGCGCCGATCGGCGCGGCGGCCGGCATGGAGTTCGATCTCGTCCACATCGTCGGCATGGCTGAGGGCGCGCTACCACCGCGACCGAAGGAGGACCCCCTCGTCCCGGACCGCGACCGAAGGGCCGCCGGCGGTCCGGCGGCAGGCCTTCCGCTTGCCGAGGCCTCTCTGGAGGACGAGCGGTACAGCTACCTGGCCGCGCTGGCAGCCGCCGGAAGCGCAGTGCTCTCCTACCCCGCCGCCTCCGGCCAGCGCGGCCAGTTCGCATCCCACTGGCTCCTTGAGGCAGCATCCGGGCTGGAAGGCGCCGCCGTCTACTCCTCCACGCTGCGGGCGCTCAGGGACCGCCCCTGGTTGACGGTCATTGCCTCCGCGGAGCACGCCCTGGCGTCTGTTCGGACGGAGACGCCGGCCGACGCGCATGACTACGATATGGAGTCGCTCTGGCGCTGGCGAGCGGCCGACCTTCCAATGACGGCGCACCCGCTGGCGGCCGGCGGCCTGCTCTCGCGCTCACTTGCGCTCGACGGACACCGCCGCTCGCGCGCCCTCACCGAGTGGGACGGCGACCTCTCCGCGCTCGCCGCAGCCTCCAAGCGGCTGGACCCCGTGGGCCGCCGCGTCCTCTCGCCAACCTCGCTCGAGAAGTGGGCCAAGTGCCCTTACAGCTATTTCCTCTCCCGCGTTCTGGGGGTCGGCGAGATAGAACGGCCTGAAGAGGCCAACACCATTTCGCCCATGGAGAAGGGCTCCCTGGTCCACGGCGTGCTGGAGCGCTTCGTCGGAGAGGCACGGAAGGCTGGCGGGCCGCGCCCGGGCAGTCGCTGGACTGACGAGCACCGCCGGGCGCTCCACGCCATGGCCGAGGAGGCGTTTACAGACGCCGAGGCGCGAGGCGTAACCGGCAAGCGGCTCCTGTGGCAGCTGGCAAGGGGCGACATCCTGACCGACCTGCTGACATTCCTGGAGGAGGACGACGGTTTCCGGGAGCGCTTCGGCATGGATAATTATGCGGTTGAGGCGGCGTTCGGCGTCGCTTCCGACAGCGGCGAGTCCTGGCCGCCGGTCGCGGTGGAGATACCCGGCGTGGGCAAGGTCCGGTTCCGGGGCGTGATAGACCGGGTGGACTTTGATGCGGCATCCCGCACCGCCATTGTGATCGACTACAAGACGGGGAGCCCCAACCCGTTCAGCGGCATGAAGAAGCACCCGATAGACCGCGGCAAACGGCTGCAGCTACCCATCTACGCGCTTGCGCTTCGGGCCGCGCTCGGCGATGACGTACAGGTGCGGGCGGCTTACTGGTTCGTCAGCGCCGGCGGCAAGTTCACTCTGATACCTGGGGAGCCGGCGGGGCTGGAAACTCTCCTGCCGGGTTTCCAATCGGCCGCCGCGGAGATCGTCTCCGGCATCCGCCAGGGGCTGTTCCCGGCCAACCCCGGCAAAATGCTTAACGGCGGCTTCGAGAACTGCACGTTCTGCGAGTTCACCAGCGTGTGCCAGTCCCGCCGCGACGTTGCCTGGCAGCGCAAGAAGGCCGGGGACCCCAGGCTGGCGGGCTACGCCGCAATGGCGGAGCCGGAAGGGGACGCCGCATGACGTTCAGACCGGCCGACCAGGACGCGCGAGATGCGATCAGGGACTGCCTGGACGATACGCTCTTCGTCGAGGCGGGCGCAGGCACCGGCAAGACGAGCAGCCTGGTCGAGCGCCTGGCGGCGCTCGTATCATCGGGGAAAGCGACGATCGACCGCGTGGCAGCGATCACCTTCACGGACGCCGCCGCGGCGGAGCTGCGCGACCGGGTCCGGGAGCGGCTGGAGAGGGCCACGAAGGACGATACGAAGCCTGAACGGGAGCGCGCACGGTGCCGCCAGGGTGTGCTGGACCTGGACCGCGCATCCATCCAGACCCTGCACAGCTTCGCGGCGGCGCTGCTTTCGGAGCGCCCGCTCGAAGCCGGCCTGCCGCCATCGTTTGACAAGCTGGACGAGATCGAGGCGGACATCGACTTTGAGGAGCGGTGGGCGGAGTGGCTGGAGGACGCACTGGACGACCCTGCCCTCGAACCCGCGCTCGCCGCCGCGCTCTCCCTGGACATCACGCTTGAGCACCTTCACACCATCGCGCGCGGCTTCCACCGGGAATACGACAGGCTGGCGGCATCGGAATTCGCGCCGGCCGCCGCCCCCACGCCGGCCGCGGTCCCTCGCCTGCTTGCCGAGGCCGGCGAGATCGAGCGCCTCTGCAGATTCGCGCTCAAGGGGGACGCCGACCCGCTGGTCGCGCACTGCGCTGGCGTGCTTGCATCCGCCCGCCGCCTCGCCGGCATGTCGCCTTCGCAGCCTGCGGCGCTGAGGCTGCTCAACCGCACCTTGCCTTTTGCCGCCGCCAAGAAGGGCAATCAGAAGGAGTTCGAGACCGACCGGTTAACCGGGCAGAATGCGTGCAAGGCGCTCAAAGCGCTGCTGGCAGATCTGGACGAAGCGGTGAGGCAAGAGATTGAGGCCGCACGGCGGGCCGCGCTCATGCCGCTGCTGCGGGCCCTGCAGGGCTTCGTGCTGCAGCACGCATCGGAGCGGAGGCAGGCGGGCCGCGCGGAGTTCCATGACCTTCTGGTGTGGGCCCGCGACCTTCTTCGCGACAGCCTGGACGCGCGCGACCACTTCCGCTCGCACTTCTCCCACCTGCTCATCGACGAGGCCCAGGATACCGACACCATCCAGGCGGAGATCGCATTCTTCATCGCTGAAGAAGCTCCCGGGGCCGCGCCGGACAGCCGCCCGCGGGACTGGACAAGCGTGACGCCGGCGCCGGGGAAGCTCTTCGTTGTGGGGGACCCCAAGCAGTCGATATACCGTTTCCGCCGGGCGGACGTGACGCAGCTTTCGGCCATACAGGCGCGCATGGGCGGACGCAAGTTGGAGCTGAAGCAGAACTTCCGCTCTCAGCGGCCGGCGACGGAATGGGTCAACCACCTGTTCGGGCAGTGGATGACAACGGGCGACGGTCAGGCGACGTACGTGCCTCTGGTTCACCGCTGGGAGCCGGACCCGGCCCACCCCCGCTCGGCCGCCGTGTGGGCGCTGGGAGGCGAGTCCGACCTCAAGACGGTTGACGCCGTGCGCAGGCAGGAGGCTGAAGAGATCGCCGCGCTCATTCGCACCGTCCGCTCCGAGGGATGGCCGGTGCTGGACAAGGACTCCTCTGTCGAAGAGGCGGTATACCGGCCGGCGGCGTACCGTGACATCTGCATCCTGATACCGACGCGCACGGGGCTGCGGACTCTGGAGTTGGCGCTGGAGGACGCCCGGGTGCCGTTCCGTCTGGAGGGGGCGTCGCTCATATTCAACACGCAGGTGGTGCGCGACATCCTGAGCTGCCTGCGCGCCATCGACGACCCAACGGACAGGATTGCGCTCGTGGGCGCGCTGCGGTCGCCTGCCTTCGCCTGCTCGGACGTGGACCTGCTCGCGCACGTGGACTCCGGCAGCGCGCTCGACTACCTGTCGCCGCCGCAGCCCGGCGCGCCCGCAACAGTCGCCGAGGCGTTGCTCGCGCTGCGGGGCTACCACGAGCGGCGCATGTGGACCACCATCCCCGCTCTGATCGATGCCTTCGTTCGCGACAGGAGGCTGCTTGAAGCGTCCATGTCCCAGGCGCGGCCGCGTGAGCAGTGGCGGCGCTACCGATTCCTGGTGGAGCAGGCGCGCGCCTTCGTGTCCGCCGGTGGGACATCGCTGCGCGCCTTCCTGCAGTGGATAGACCGCCGCATGGAGGAGGGCGCGCGCGTGACGGAGACGCCGGTGCCGGAGAGCGACGAGGACGCGGTGCGGATAATGACCGTTCACGCGTCCAAGGGACTGGAGTTCCCGGTCGTAATCCTTACCGCACTGAACGCGGACAGGAAATCGCGTGTTGAGCCGGTGCTGGCGGACAGGGCGGGAGGAGGGTTGGAGGTCTGCATCGGCGAAAAGGACACGGCGTTCGAAACGGCAGGCTTCAAGATACTGGCGGAACTCGAGAAGCGCATGGAGGACCTGGAGTTCGTCCGGCTCATGTACGTCGCCGCTACGCGGGCGCGCGACCACCTTGTGGTCTCCGTGCACCGCAAGGCCGGCGATGAGAAGTCCGCCGCGGCGACCATCGCAAGTAAGTTCAAGGACGCTCCCGCCTTGTGGCGGCCCGTACCCGTAGAGTGCCTGTCGCCGGCCAGCGCCTGGCCGCAGGCCTTGCTGGGCCAGCCCGTAGAGGAGGCGGGGACCGTGACGTCCCATACAACGCTCTCCGACCGCGCTGCGTGGCTAACCGCCCACGAGGCGCTCATCGCGGCGCGCAGCAGGCCGCTTGCGGTTGCCGCCACGACGCTCGCGCAAGAGGCCCGCGCCGACCGGCCGGACGATCCCGAGCAGCCGTGGAGGCGAGGCCGCGCGGGGACTAATATTGGCCGTGCGGTGCACGCCGTACTCCAGACCGTTGACCTCGCCACCGGCGAGGGCCTCGATGCCGCCGTAGCCGCACAGGCCACCGCCGAAGGGGTGCCGCACCGCCGCGGCGAGATCGCGCTGCTCGCCCGCGCCGCGCTGGAGAGCGAGGCCGTCCGCCGCGCCGTCGCCTCAAGCCGCACCTGGCGGGAGGCCCCCGTCGCCGCGCCGGTTGGCGGCGGCGTCCTGGAGGGCTTCATCGACCTGCTGTTCGAGGAAGACGGCTGCCTCATCGTCGTCGACTACAAGACGGACTGGGTTCAAGATGTGCAGAGCGCCCAATCGCTCGTGCAGTCCCGCTACCGCCTCCAGGCGGGCGCATACGCGCTGGCACTGAGGCAGGTCACGGGCATGCCCGTCAAGGAAGTGGTCTTCCTCTTCCTCCACCTGCGCAACGGTGAGGTATCCCTGACGGACATCGACGCGCTGGCCGCCGAGGCGGAAGCGGGTGCGAAGGCGTGCCTGGGCGGCGCATCGGCGACGAGCGTTGGGTAGGGCGCGAATGGCGTTGGTCGGCGGGAGACGCGGGCCGCGGGACGGTGAGGGCGGGCGCTGTGCGCCATTACAATGACGAGACCTCGGTCCCTACCCTTGCCACCCTGAGTCCCGATTCCATCGGGACGGCGGGTCTAATGGCGTTGCCTGCGTATGGCGGTCCAGACTGTAGATTTGGGTTTTTAGACCCTTCGCTGTCGCTCAGGGTAGCAAAAAGGGGGTGACGTGTAGTTCCCAGTGTAACGGGACGCTGCCGCCTTTACGGCCCTCCCCTACCCGCTCGCCAGCGCCCTTACCCACCCAGTATCCGGCAGACCCAACGCTGCGGCGGCCAGGGGAGACTTACGGCGAGCTGCTTGCGCTGCCAAATCCGAAGCGCCTTCCCACGGCTATTCACCGTACCCCCTACCCTGTCCCCCGTACCCTTACCCCGGCTTCACGAAGGTCAGCACCCTGGCCGGGTTCTCCACCATGATCTTGTTCACCTGGTCGCCAGTGAAGCCGCGCTGGCGGAGGCGCGGGACGATGTTCTTCACAATGTACATGTAGCCGTGGCCGCCGTATGAGACCAGGCGGTCCTTGGTGTAGATGTCGTGGGCGATGACAACGCGCTCGCCGAAGCCCTCGTCCACGAGGTACTTGATGTCGTTCATGCGGCGGGCGTCGCTCGGCATGTCGAACGCCGGGTTCTGGTCGTAGTATGAGACCTCGCGGCCGAACAGGTCCCACTCAAGGTAAACGCCCGTCTCCGCAAGCTTCCTCATGCTCTCGCGGTCTGCGTAGTTGCGGTCCATGTGGGCGATGATCGTGCGGTTCAGGTCCGCACCCACTTCGCGCAGGATGCCGACGACCTCCATGCAAGCGGCGACGTTGCGGCCGGGGTGGATAAGGAGGCCTGCGCCGGTGGCCTTCTGGGCGCGGCCGGACGCCCGCAGCACCTTGCGCTCGTTCGGCGTCAGCGGCCACGAGCAACCCACCTCTCCGATAACGCCCGCCTTGATGCCCGTGCGCCCGACGCCGACGGTGATATCGCTCACGATCTCGTTGAGGATATCGTCCTCGGTCTTCTTATCCATGTCCGCGGGATGCATGAGGCCGACGTAATACGACGCGCCCATGACGATGTTGAAGCCCACCTCGCGGGCGATGCGCGCCAGCCCCACCGGGTCGCGGCCTATACCGATAGTCGTCGCCTCCACAACCGTCCCGCCGCCGTGCTGCTTGAGCAGCTTGAGCTCGTAGACCGCAGTCTCGATGCTGCGCAGGCGGATATTCTCGGCTATGAGTGTGTCGTAGTGTCGGGCATAGGCTAGCGACTCCTGGGTGACGGGGCCGTAGAACATCTCGCGCGCGCTCGCCTCGCGCGGCGGCGGGCGCAGCTCCGTGATGTCCACGAGCAGGTGCTCGTGAGTTGAGGTCATCCCCATCTTGTCGGGGGTGATGGCGCCGGTGACGGTCTGGACGAGCCCGGTCAGGTCGAACTTGGCCATAGAAGAAGGTCCCTCGCGCTGGTGTTGGTGGCGCTATTGTGCTCCAACGCGAGGGATTTGTCATTGGGGCGCTGGCGTTGGTGTGGGATATGCCCACGTACCGTCAGGCAGGCGGACCTTTGGAGGCGTTGGTGTCGCGGGAACATTGCGAATAATCATGTCGTCGGTCCTGAGAAAGCTCTGGACTGGGACTATGAATGTGTTCGTGCTTCCCCTGACAACGCAGCTACCGGCCACGGCCTGCACGCACTGGGAAGCCGGCAGCATGACTGCCCCGCCGGATGACGAAACCGGTGGGGGATCAAAGTCCTCATTAAACCGGCTGAAATTGTACTTCTTCTCTTCGCCTGTTCCATCGGGGGTTCGCCTGGTGTGAACGATTTTCACAGGATAGCCGGTTTCTTTGGCGACCCATACCTCCAGCATTGTGAAATCGCCGCGGGTAAAGTCGCCCGTGCTTGCCATGTAATGTCGCGCCCGTTGGCCATCCACAACCTGGTCACTCATCTGGCTTACGGTGTCAAAATGCGATTCCAGGTTCGCCATAGCGTCAAGTTCGGTGGAAAAGAGGCCCCAGAATGATTTGGACTGGTCCTGTCCAGCGTAGACTTGTTGCCAAAGGGTGCCATCCACCCTGGCATAGATCTTCCCGGCGAATGAGAGGGTAATCGCTCTTCCTGTCTGCCCTGCCGGGCCAAACGCATCGGAGACGTAGAAGCTGTCTGGGAATACAAAGTCCCCTTCGACTACTGTCAGGCTCTCTGACGGAAGATCGGCCGCCGCGTTCGTACTCTGCAGCCTGAATTGGAGTCCGTCACCGGAAACGACATCAGTCCACGGACCGGTTGGGCTTGTTGAATACTGGAGCCTGATATTGACGCCGTCTATCAGCACAGGAGTGGAAATCGCTGGAGATGACATTCTGAGTCGAATGACCTCAGGAAAGTTCGCTGAGGTCGCATTGTCATCTGCCAGCGAGGTAGCCTGGTACCACCGGGAGCTTTGCGCTAACAGTTCCGGCTTCCAAACGTATCGGGTCTCCTCCCTGACATGGACGTTCTTAACGGTGGCCATCTCGTTGAACGCGAGCGCCACAGCGGCAGACGCCGACAAGGGAGTCCCGTCCCATGGCCGCAGAGCTATCACGGCCAGCATTGCTATAACCGCCAGAAGTGGCGCAGCAACGAGCCGGGTGGAGAGAGGAATATGGACCTGCCGGCGTGCACGGCGCGCTCGATTATGACGGGCCAGCGCCTGCGCCGCGCCTACGCTCTACGCCGCCGGCGCGCGGTACCACGCCGCCAGCCCGGCGCGCTCCTGTCCAGTCAACGGCGCGAATGCGCGGCAGTCGTCGCAGAAGGCCAGGTGGGTCTCCAGCGCGATGCGGTCTGCCGGCTCCAGCCGGCCGTCCATCGCCTGCTCAATCAGTTTCTGGTAGTGCTTGTGAGGCATAACGAGTCCTCCGGGCCGCGTCCGCGGCCTCTTCTCCCCTCGTAGAGACGTCCGCCGCGGCGGACGTCTCTACGAAAGGGCACAATCCGGAATGCACACGTGACGGGTTACCCAAACCACCGAGACGCCCCGGAGGGTCGTCTCTACGTGGGGCCGCCGCCCATCTCTACGTAAAGCTCCCTGAACCGCTTTCGCGCCCGGACTATCCGCTGGCGCACGGCCTCCGGCCTGATGCCTAGCACGGCCGCGATCTCAATCGAGGTGAATCCCTCCACCTCGTGGAGCACCAGGCACTGGACCATCTCGCCCGGCATCCGCGCCATCACCCTGGCGACGGTGTCCGCCCCGTCGTCCGCCGGCGCGCCGTCCGCAGCGGCCTCGCCGGCCTCGCGCCACGCCGAGAACGGGACGAACGAGAGCACACGGCGGCGGCGGCGGTGGTAGTCACGCACGATGTTCGAGGCGATGGCGAAGAGCCAGCTCGCGACCGAGCCGTGCGAGCGGAGCGTGACCTTGCGGCGGTAGGCGCGCAGGAAGACCTCATGCGTGAGGTCACGCGCGTCCTCGACGTCCGGCACCAGGCGGGTGACGTAGCGCAGCACGCGCGCTTCGTAGGTCTCGATCAGCGAGACGAACGCCGCGTCGCCGGCGAGGCCGTTGTCCATTGCCTCTTGCTTCATAGACCGCCTTGATAAGCAGCTCCAACAGGGGAGACGAACGGGAGAATCAAACAGTGACAAGATGTTATCCGCAGATTACGCAGATTACGCAGATCTTTTCGGACACTGGCAGGCGGGTTGCCTTGGAGAGAATAACCACGTATTCTTGGCCAAGAATGCAGGCGACAGCGTCGGCTGCTCAAAAAATCTGCGTAATCTGCTCCGATGGAATACGGAGCCCCTGTTAACATTTTGGGAGGAGCCCCGAGTCCTGTCGGGGTGGATAGACTCCCCCGGAGGGTGCATTAACAATGGCGCTGCCTGCACGTATGCGGTTCGGCATCTTCATGGCCCCCTTTCACACGGTGGGAGAGAACCCCACCCTTGCGCTGGAGCGCGACCTTGAGCTCATCCAGTGGCTGGACCAGTTGGGGTACGACGAGGCGTGGGTGGGAGAGCACCACAGCGGCGGGTGGGAGACCATCGCCTCGCCGGAGCTCTTCCTGGCCTTCGTGGCGGAGCGCACGCGGAACATCAGGCTCGGCACGGGCGTGGTCAGCCTCCCCTACCACCACCCGCTGATGGTCGCCAACCGCATGGTGCTGCTGGACCACCTTGCCCGCGGCCGCGTGATGATGGGCGTCGGCCCGGGCGCGCTGGTGTCGGACGCGTACATGCTCGGTATAGACCCTCCCACGCAGCGAGCGAGGATGGACGAGTCGCTCGGCGTGATCATGCAGCTCCTGACAAGCCCGGATCCCGTGACCTGCCGGTCGGAGTGGTTCACGCTGGTCGAGGGACGCCTCCACCTGCGGCCGTACACGCAGCCGCACTTCCCCATCGCTGTCGCGGCCGTCGCTTCGCCGTCCGGGATGATCGTCGCCGGCAAGCACGGCGCGGGCGTGCTCTCCATCGCCGCCAATTCCGGCGACCGTATCAAAACGAAGCTCTCCGAGTTCTGGGCGATAGCTGAGGAGACGGCGGCGAAGAGCGGCAAGAAGATGAACCGCGCGGACTGGCGTCTGGTCACCCACGCCCACATAGCCGAGACCCGCAAGGAGGCGGTCGAGCAGGCGCGCGTGGCCGCCGGTGCCTACCAGCGCGGCTACTTCGAGCAGGTGATGGGCCAGGACGCCTACATAGACGGGCCGGCGGACAAAATCATCGACGCCAAGGTGGAGCGCGGCGAGTGGGTTGTCGGCACGCCCGACGATATGGTGGCGGCGATCAAGCGGCTGGACGCGGAGAGCGGCGGCTTCGGCGCGCTGCTCATCCAGGCGACGGAGTGGGGCACGCGCGAGCAGGTGCGCCGCAGCTACGAGCTCATCGCCCGCCACGTGATGCCGCAGTTCCAGGGTTCGCTAGAGAACATCGTCGCCTCGCGCGATTGGGCGGCGAGCAAGAAGGACGAGATGAAGGCACTCAAGGACCGCGCCATCAACAAGGCGAAGCAGGAGTATAAGGGGAGTTAGCAGTGGGCAGTGGGCAGTGAGCAGTTAGCCAGCAGCCGTAGGGACGAACAGCCGATCCTCATGGGAACGATACAGGGAATAGAAATGGCCACGCTCAAGCTTTACGACTGGAACAAGTGCACGACGTGCAGGGACTACAGGCTGTGGCTGAAGGAGGAGGGGGTCGAGTTCGACCAGCGCGACTTTTTCAAGGAGCCGTTCACGGAGAAGGAGCTTCGGAAGCTCGTGGGGAAGCGGCCGCTGGCGAACGTGTTCTCGTGGAACAGCCCATCATTCAAGGAGCTTGGCGTAACGCGGGAGGAGCTTTCTGCAGACGAGCCGCGGATGATGAAGCTGATGCTCCAGGAGCCGCGCCTCATCCGCCGGCCCATGGTGCAGGTCGGCCGCAGGCTGGTCATCGGCAGCAAGAAGGAAGACCTCAAGGCCGCGCTGAAGTAGGCTGTCGCCAGAATTGACAACAGGGGAAAAGCCCTCCGGCGTTGCGCCGGAGGGCTCATCTCTTGTCAAATTGACCTTGGAACGTTATCTGTGGCCGTTGCCGTTTACTGAGCCGTTGGCGGCGCCGACTGCGACGTCCAGGTTGTCGTGGCCGTTGCGGGCGTGGCCGTTGGTGTGGCCCACGGGCGCCGGGGCGGGCGTGGGCTCGTTGCCGAGCGAGTCGATGCCGCGGCGGATTTGGCTGAGAAGGCCGGCGATGCGCTCTTCCAGATCGAACAGCGTTTCGCGGGCGTACTGGTCCGCGCCCTGGCGGCGGATGGCGGCCGTGGCCTCTGCCTCATCCAGCATCCGGTAGGCCTGCTTCTGGGCCTCCTGGGTGATCTGTTTGGCCTCCATGAGGGCCTGCTGCTTGATCTCATCTGCCTTGGCCTGGGCGGCGCGCACTACCTCGGTGCTATCCACCTGTGAGGCGCGCTCCTTGTGGGCAACAGCCTTGATGTCGTGCGCCTCTTCCTCGGCGGACTCGCGGATGCGGCGGGCTTCCATCTGGACCCCGCTCAGAAGGCTGTCCTTCTGCTTGATCATCTCGCGCGCCTCCATTATGTCCGAGGGAAGGGCGTCGCGCAGACCCTGAACGGCCTTGATGAACCGGTCACCGTCAACCATCAGCTTCTTTCGCAGGCCGGGCATCCGGGAAGAAGTGCTGGCAATCGCTTCAAGCTCGTCTATCACAACTGAGATATTAATGGCGTCCCCCTTTCACAGTCCCAGCATTACTGGGCTGTTTTGAACCTTGCTTTGAGCTCCCTGTAAACCTGAGGCGGCACCAGGCTCTTAACGTCCCCCCCGAGCTGGGCCACCTCCTTGATCCGGCTGGAATGGACGAACTGGTTCTGCAGAGAGCTGAGTATGCAGACCACATCCACATTCGGATTCAGCGTGCGCCACATAAGCGCCATCTCCGACTCCGTTTCAAAGTCATTTCCGGCCCTGAGGCCCCTGACTATGAACGTTGCGCCCTTCTTGCTTGCGAAGTCGGTTGCCAGGCCGGTGAAGGCGATCACTTCAACGTTCGGCAGCGCCGCCACCGATTGCCTGAAGAACGAAAGCCTCTCTTCCGTTGAAAACATCGACCTCTGCGGCGGGAGATCGTAGACGCTAATGGTCAGCTTGTCGAACAGCTTCGATGCTCTCGTCGCAATGTCGACGTGCCCGTTGTGAACGGGGTCGAACCTGCCCGGATAGACCGCCGTGGCCATCTATTGCTCCAGCCTGTAGATTGATACCGAGGTGTCGCCGTAGCGCCGGCTGGTTGTCCTCGTCAGCCTGCCGTATCTTTCGGCAAGCTCGCGATTGTGACGGTGCTCCGCGACGACAATCGCATCGTCGTCCAGCAGCCTGCCGGAGCCCAGGCTTCCAAGGACCGCCTCCCACGGATCGAGCTCGTAAGGCGGGTCTGCGAATACAAGGCCGTATTTCCCTTCCAGGGACTCCACCGCCCGCTCCGCTTTGGCCTTGTGTACTTTAGCGCGGTCAGCGAGCCGCAGGTCTCTCAGGCTTTGGCTCAGCGCCTCGCACCTGCCCGCGTGCGACTCCACGAAATCGGCCTGCGCAGCCCCCCGGCTTAGCGCCTCAATCCCCAGCGCGCCGGTACCCGCGTAGAGATCGAGGACGCGTTTGCCTTCAACCGCGCCATTGCCGACTATCGAGAAGACCGCAGCGCGAACACGCTCTGAGGTTGGCCTCAGGCCGTCGCTCTTCGAGACCCTCAGCTTCCGGCCCTTTTCGTTGCCCCCGCTGATCCGCGTCGTCATTGGGCAACTCCTGCGTTCCGAGACCGCCGTGAAGCCGTTGCGATCAACCTTTCATTCATATGTAGTGTCCGATGCTAGCATGGGCAAAACAGACGGTAAAGCAGATTTTTGACGTTGTTTTTGACAAAGTTTAATCATTTGCCTTGCACAAGGCACGTTACAGGTACGAAGATTTACATTCCATAACCTGAAAGGTACAATAGCCTCACAGGCTGAGACGAGAGTCCCGCTAGCCGGGACCCCTCAGTCTTTTTGCTTATTGGAGGCATGGGGGTATGGCAAAGCGCGAGACCTACCTGACGCTGGAAGGCAAGCAAAACCTCGAACAGGAGCTGGAGAACCTCAAGAGCGTTCGCCGGCGCGAGGTTGCTGAGCGCATCCGTACCGCCCACGAGGGCGGCGGCAACGTGGACAACGCCGAGTACGAGGACGCCAAGAACGAGCAGGCGTTCGTTGAAGGCCGCATCGCCGACCTGGAGGAGATCCTGTCCAATGCCGTTGTCGTTGCATCGGAGGATGGCGGGGGGAACGTCGTGAAGTTCGGCTCTTCCGTCGTCGTTTCCGGCCAGGACGGCTCAAAGCGGACATATACGCTTGTGGGCAGCGCGGAAGCGGTGCCGCTGGAGGGCAAGATTTCGCTGGACTCCCCAGTTGGACAGGCGCTGCTCGGCCGCAAGGTGGGCGACACCGTTGAGGTGCGCACGCCGAAGGGCGTTAACAAGCTGAAGATAACGAAGGTTGAGTAGCCCGCCGCTCGAGGCGCTGTTTCCGATGAGGCCCCGGCGCGCCGGGGCCTCAGTTTTTTGTCAGGGCTCCGGCAAGAGCATATAATTCTGACGGCCATTCCGGCCAAGGCGAAACGAAGCGAGGTCGCAAATTGTCGGAAGCAGAAAGCAAGCTGATAGGCGATAGGCTCCAGAAGTTGCAGAGCCTTCGAGAGAAGGGCATCGAACCCTACCCTACCCGGTACGACCGCTCACACACAACACAGCAAGCCATAGAGCTTCTGAAGCGCGCCGAAATCGAGGATGGCCCCAGGGGCATCGCTCCGACAAACGATACACCGGCGCCTGCCCCAATCAAGACTGCGGACGTCTCCATCGCAGGGCGTATCGTGCGCTACCGGAAGATGGGGAAGGCGACCTTCATCGACATCCTGGACGCGTCGGGCAAAATCCAGGCGCTGATGCGGCAGGATAACCTACCTGACTCTTATGACACGCTCAAGGACCTGGATATAGGCGACTGGATGGGCATCACCGGCCCGGCCATGCGGACCAAGACCGGCGAGGCGACGATCGAAGTGAAGTCGTGGTTGGTGTTGTCGAAGTCGGTGCGACCTTTGCCGGAGAAGTGGCACGGACTGACCGACACCGAGCAGCGCTTCCGCCAGCGCTACCTGGACCTCATCTCCAACGAAGAGGCGCGCCGGGTAGCCGTCCTGCGTAGCAAGACGATCTCCGCCCTGCGCCGCTATATGGACGGGCGCGGCTTCATGGAGGTTGAGACGCCGGTGCTGGTGAACGTGCCTACGGGCGGCACGGCCAAGCCGTTCGTGACGCACTACAACGCGCTGGACAGCGACCTCTATCTGCGCATTGCGACGGAGCTATACCTCAAGCGGCTCATTGTTGGAGGGCTGGAGAAGGTGTACGAGATCGGCCGCCTCTTCCGCAACGAGGGGCTGGACCTCACGCACAATCCAGAGTTCACGACGATGGAGTCTTACGAGGCCTTCGCGGACTACAACGACGTGATGAAGATGGTCGAGGACCTCTACTACACCCTGGCAATGGAAGTGCTGGGGAAGCCGACCGTGGAGATCGACGGCCACACCATCAACTTCACTCCGCCCTGGCCGCGCATAGACCTTTGCAGCGAGATCCTGAAGCGTAGCGGTATAGACATCCTCTCGCCTCAGCTTGCCGAGGTTGAAGGCCTCAAGGCCGCGATGCAGGAGAAGGGATACGACGTCAAAAAGCAGATGAGCTGGGCCGGCATGGTGGACAAGCTCATTTCCCAGGACGTGGAGGCGCACCTTGTGCAGCCGTCCTTCCTGGTCAACTACCCCGTCCAGACATCGCCGCTTGCCAAGCGCAGGAAAGACAATCCCGCGCTAGTGGAGCGGTTCGAGGGGTTCGTGGTCGGCATGGAGATTTGCAACGCTTTCAGCGAGCTTAACGATCCGGTGGACCAGCGGCGGCGGTTCGAGCAGCAGGAGGCGCTGCGGAATGTGTTCAAGGACGAGGACATGGACAGGCTGGACGAGGACTTCCTGGTGGCGATCGAGCACGGAATGCCGCCCACAGGCGGCCTCGGGCTCGGCATCGACCGGATGGTGATGGTTTTCTCCGGCCACAGGTCTATCCGCGAGGTGGTGCTGTTCCCGCAGATGCGGAACAGATAGACAAAGGAGCCCTCGTGCGGGACTATGGACGCTGTGTTGCCACCCTGAGCCTCCCACTACCACCCTGGGCCATCATTGCCAGCTGAGCGCCATCATTGCCCCCTGACCGCCCTCATTGCCACCCTGCGCTAGCACTCAGGGTGGCAAGGGAAAGGCTCACGGTGGCAAGGGGAGAAATCAGGCCAATGGCGGAGTGATGGGCTTCACCCGAATGCCTATTTCAGGTACAAACACAGAGGACCCCGATTGTTCGGGACCCTCTTTTGTTTTGTCCTTGCGCCGCCTACTAGTCCGCGGGGGCGGCCTGGGCAGACGGTATGTCCGGGACCGGTGAGGAAAAGAGCTTGTCCAGCGCCTCTCCTTCGACAGTCTCGTGCTCCACGAGGTACTTGGCTATCTGCGCCAATTTGCCTTTGTGGGTAATGACGATGTTTTTGGCGGTCTCATACGCCGCTTGAATGAGCGCGTGTACCTCCTCGTCAATCGTCTCGGCAATCTTGTCGCTATAGTTGGCTTGCTCCGAAATCTCGCGGCCAAGGAAGACCAGCTCCTCGCGCTTTCCGAAAGTGAGCGGGCCGAGCTTGGCGCTCATGCCCCACCTGGTGACGGCCGTGCGGGCAAGACCGGTAGCGTTCTCAATGTCGCTGCCTGCGCCGGTTGTTATCTCGCCGAAGACCGTCTCCTCGGCAACTCTGCCGCCCATAGATACTGAGAGGCGGTCCTTAACCTGGTTCAGAGTCAGCAGGTGTGTCTCTTCGTCAGGAATAGACTTGGTATACCCGCCCATAGAGCCGCGGGCGACAATGGAGACTTTGACCACGGGCGCGGCGTGGGGGAGCAAATGCCCCACCAGGGCGTGTCCCGCCTCATGGTAAGCAGTCATTTCCTTTTCCCGTGGCGTTATTACCCTGGACTTCCTCGCCGGTCCCGCCTCGACGCGATCGATAGACTCCGCGAAGTCCTCAAACATCACCACGGTGCGCTTCTTGCGCGCGGCCAGAATGGCGGCCTCATTTACCAGATTCGCCAGATCCGCGCCGCTAAAGCCAGGCGTCTGCTTTGCGATGCGCGACATGTCCACTCCGGCGTCGAGGGGCTTGCCCTTGGAATGTACCTTCAGGATTGCCTCACGCCCCTTTACGTCCGGGTTGTCCAGCACTACCCTCCGGTCGAAGCGGCCGGGGCGCAGCAGCGCGGGGTCCAGGATGTCCGGCCGGTTGGTGGCGGCCATCACTATTACGTTCGTGCTGGTGTCAAACCCGTCCATCTCCACCAGTATCTGGTTGAGCGTCTGCTCGCGCTCATCGTGGCCGCCGCCGAGGCCGGCGCCGCGGTGGCGTCCGACCGCGTCGATCTCGTCCACGAACACGATGCAGGGCGCGTTGCGCTTGGCCTGGTCAAATAGGTCGCGCACGCGGGAGGCGCCGACGCCGACGAACATTTCGACGAACTCGGAGCCGCTGATAGAGAAGAAGGGCACGCCAGCCTCCCCGGCCACCGCGCGGGCCAGGAGGGTCTTGCCGGTGCCGGGCGGGCCGACGAGCAGGACGCCGCGGGGAATGCGCGCGCCCAGCGTAAGGAACCGCTCCGGGAACTTCAGGAACTCCACCACCTCTTCAAGCTCTTCCTTGGCCTCATCCGCGCCGGCCACGTCGTTGAAGCTGACGGCCGGCTGGTTGCCGACGAGCATCCTGGCGCGGCTGCGCCCGAAGCTAAAGGTCTGGCTGGTGTTCCCCTGGGCCTGGCGCATCATGAAAAGGAGCACAGCGCCAAAGAATATCAGGGGCAGGAAATTCAGGAGAATGGTAAAGACGCTGCCGAGGCCGCTGGAGCCCTTCACAGCAATTTCGATGTTGCTGGCAGCCGGGTCAACGTTCGCCCTCTGAAGAGTCTCGAGGACGCTTGAACCCTGTTCCTTGCGCGAAGTAAGCTTGTCCTGCCTGGTCGTGGTGATAGTCAGCTTGTCGCCACGCACTTCAATGGACGATATCTCGCCGTTCCGGGCCATTGCTATGACCTGGTTAATGGCGATCTCCTCGGACCCGCCGACGTCCGAAAAGAGAGTGAAGCATGTTGCGATAACGGCTACCACGATCAAAAGGTATATGAAGCCATTACGCATCCATCTGGAGTTCATTCCACCTCCGGGGCAATACCACTCTAGTGACAGGGACTCCCCGACACTACTAACACAATCTTACCTTAATCTATACACCAAAGCAAAGAACAAAGCGATAGTTTCGAAGTACAAGCAGGTACCTACGCAGACTGATGCAGCCTCTAATTCAATCCTTGCCGAGCGGGCGTTATTCTGTCGGCTGATGGGACCAGTCAACCCTCTCGCGGCACGAAGATAGACCCTTGAGTCGTGGAGATATAATTGGCCGGAGACGGGTACACGAGCCGGCGCTCGACCCACACTACGACAGGCATGGCAAAGACTATGGCAAAACCAGCGGCATCAGGCAGGTCGGCTTTGCTCGTCTGCGATTCTCCGGAGCTATCCACTGAGCTCATCGCAGTCCTTTCCGACAACGGCTACCGGGTCACCCAGATCGATGACATCAAACTCATGCCGGCCCATGTGGGGAAGGGCGGCCACCATGTGATGGTGCTGACGCAGCCGTTCGAGGGAATGAGCTGGCACAGGACGATAAAGGCTGCAAAGAGCATGGCGCCGGGATGCAGCGTTATGGTTATGGCCTCGCACGTGACCGAAATGGACATTCGCGACGCGCTCAGCGCAGGCTCGTTCATATCTCTCAGCCGCCCCATCGCAAGCAGCGATTTCGCGACCCTCGTTTCCCAGAGCAAGAACGGGCTGTTCGTCGCACTCAGATAGCAGTCTCCACTCACAATCACATTTCATCCGAATGTCCGCACAGTTCGCGCCCGAGGCAAGTGGGCTTCCCCAGGCCACTTACGAGCAACCCCCTACTCCATGGGTGCCAGCACCGTTCCGCGTTGCGTATGGCCTACAACAGCGCCATTGGTAACTGTATCGTGGCCCGCTTCACCTCCCTCTGGTAACGTTTTAGATGAGGCGAAACCATCTGCGCAAGGCCGAAAGGAGGGCGGGTATGCAAGCAAGCCGTCTGCGGAAGCCGCTGTCTACAGTCGAGCGCTCAATTAACGTGGACCAGCTTGACCTTTACCGGCTGCTCGTCTTCCACACAGTTGTGAACGAAGGGACGATGGCGAAGGCGAGCGAGAGGCTATACATTACGCAGCCTGCCATTTCCGCCCACATCAAAGCCCTTGAAGACGGCCTTGGCGTGGCGCTGTTCAACAAGGTCGGGCGCAAGTCAGTTGTAAACGGCGCCGGAGAAGTGCTTTACGACAAGGCGCAAGAGCTGCTGAGCGTCGCGGACGACCTGCGGTCCACCATGGAGAAACTTCGCGGCATTACCACGGGCCGTCTGGTGCTCGGGGCGAGCGTCGTGTGGCAGTACCACCTGCCCAGGGCGCTGGAGCGCTTTAAAAGAGAGTACCCGCACATTGAGGTGACGGTCCAGATCGCCAATTCGGACCTTATCGAGAAGATGGTCGTTGACCGATCGGTCGACATGGGGTTCATCGCCAGGACCAGCTCGCGGGCCGATGTGGTGGGACAGCATGTTACAGGCGACGAGCTGGTAATAGTCTGCGGCAAGGGGCATCCGTTTGCTTTCGAGAGCCTGGTAGAACCCGCCGAGTTGAACGGCGAGCCGCTAATCATCCGAGAGGCAGGGTCTGCCACGCGCGCGGCCACAGACGCCCTCTTGAACAGGCTGTACATCAGCGGCGACGTCTCCATGGAGCTCGGCAGCCTTGAGGCGGTCAAACAGGTAGCCATGTCGGGCCACGGACTCGGCTTCGTCTCCAGAGCCTCAACAACCACTGAGGTGCGCCTGGGCTTGCTGTCGATTGTATCCGGGGCGCAGCTTTCGGAACCCATGGACCTGCATATCATCTACCACAAGCAGAAGCGCCTCACCCTTCTCCAGAGCGCTTTCCTGGCCTTGATATCCTCGCGCGGCGTACTGCCGGAAACGAAACCGCGTCTGATCGCCTTCGACGCCGGTTCGGTCGAGAGCCAGCGATACCTGGACGTGATCCGGCGGGAGCCGGCTGTGAAGGTCCTCAACTAGACATCCCTACCCTCTCCTGGCGGGCTTCGGCGGTGGCATTCGGGGGAACTGCCGCCGCCGGGGCCTGCGTATTGGCAGTCAGTCTTCCGGGTCTTGGATTGGCCGACTGCTAACTGCCAACTGCTGACTGCCGTCCCCTTGACACCCCTGCCTCCGCTGCCTAGAATCCGCCGCGAGACGGATATCGGTCCAGGGAGGCCACATGCGCGTACTGGTTACAGGCGTTACCGGGAGCATTGGCGCTAATCTTGCTGCTGCCCTTGTAAAGGAGGGCCATTCAGTGCGCGGTCTCGTTTGGCAGCGGGACCCTCGCGTGGAGAAGCTCAGACCGCTCAACTTTGAGCTTGTCAACGGGACCGTAACGAACGTTGAAGATGTCAAGCGAGCCGTAGACGGCGTGGATGCGGTGTATCATCTTGCTGCGGCCTTCCAGGGCGGCGGGCCGTTTACCACCGAAGAGTACTTCGAGATCAACGTTCGCGGTGTCTTCAACATGCTGGAGGCCGCAAAGGCGAATCCGAAGCTCAAGCACTTCATCATGGCCAGCACTGACTCCGTCTACGCCAAGAGCGCGCCGGGCGGCATGTCGGAGCTGGTGCACAGGACCGCACCCCGAAGTCGTTGGGTGGCTGGTACGGCCTTTCAAAAATCATGGGCGAGAACATGGTCGTGGGTTACCACAACGCAAGCAAAATGCCTGCGACAGTCATCCGCTTCCCCAACACCGTCGGCGCAGGAGAATTTCTCAAGTTCGCCGGCTTCTACATGAGCTCCTACAAGACCCGGCCGGAGATAACCCCGCTGTGGGATGGCAAAGAGAAGCTGGTGCTCATCACCGACGAGAATGGCCGTCCCTGGAAGAAGCACATGGGGGACGTGCGCGACGTTGTGCACGGCCTCGTATGCGCGCTCGGGAAGGAGCCGGCGTTCGGTCAGATCATCCAGCTTGGCGGACCGAAGGCGTTCACCTGGGACGAGGTGGTGCCGCACCTTTCGAAGCGGACCGGCATCCCGTACGTGACCGTGGCCTTCAAGGGCACCCCTTCCTGCTACGAGTTCGACCTGACAAAGGCGCGCACCCTGATCGGCTTCAAGCTTCAATACGACGGCGTCCGAATGATCGACGATGCGCTGGCATTCTCGAAGGGCCAGGACATAGGCGTCGTGCCGACGTAGGTTGGGCCCACTCCCGACGCAGCCTCCGCCGGGGTGCGGGGTACAGGGTACGGGGTACAGTAACGCCGCAGCAGCCAGAATAACGGAGTCTTAAATGCGCATACTTGTCACCGGCGTCACAGGCCGCATAGGGTCTAACCTTGCCGCCGCGCTTGTTCAGGAAGGTCACCAGGTGCGCGGCCTTGTATGGCCGCGCGACCCCCGCACGGAGAAGCTCAGGCCGCTTGGACTGGAGCTGCTGGAAGGGACGATCACCAGCCCGGAGGACTGCAAGCGCTCTGTAGACGGCGTGGACGCCGTCTACCACCTCGCGGCGGCGTTCCAGGGCGGCGGTCCGTTCACCGTGGAGGAGTACTTCGATATCAACGTCCGCGGCACCTTCAACATGCTGGAGGCCGTGCGCCCCATCGCAAACCTGAAGCACTTCGTCGTCGCCAGCACGGACGCGGTGCTGGCCAAGTACCCGCCCGGCGGGATGAAGGGACCGGTCACGGAGAGCACGGCCAAGACGCTCACCGGCTGGTACGGCCTCTCCAAGGCAATGGTTGAGGAGATGGTCATCGGCTATTTCCGGACATACAAGACACCGACGACTGTGCTGCGCTTCCCGTACACCGTTGGGCCGGGCGAGTTCCTGAAGTTCGGCTCATTCTACCTGAGCAGCTACAAGGCGCGGCCCGAGGCCGCGCACCTGTGGGACGGCAAGGAGAAGCTTCTTATCATTTCGGACGAGAACGGGCGGCCATGGAAGAAGCACATGGCGAGCGTGCCCGACATCATCCACGGATGTATGTGCGTGCTCGGCAAAACGGCTGCGGCAGGCGAGCTCTTCCAGATCGGCGCGCCGTCGGCGTTCTCCTGGGACGACATAGTCCCCTACATCTCGAAGCGCATCGAGATGCCGTACGTTTCGGCGTCGATCAAGACAACGCCTACTTACTACGAGTTCGACCTTACGAAGGCGCGCACCATCCTGGGCTTCAAGCCGCAACACGACGCGCGCAGGATGATCGACGAGGACATCGCGTACAACAAGGGCCAGAGTATCGGCGTCATACCGGTGTAGAGGCGCTCAACTTGACGCGCCATCCGCCCGGCACTACGCTAATCTCGGCGCATGCGCCGAAAACGATACAAGGAACCTTCATGCAAGTATCTTCCCTACCCAAACACGCCAGAGAGGTTCGCGCGCTTATCCGCAAGGGCGAGCTCGTGCAGCCGACCTCCGGAATTGCGCCGGGCCATGTCCAGACCAACCTTGCGATACTCCCGAAGGACCTGGCTTTCGACTTCCTTCTCTTTTGCCAACGCAATCCCAAGCCCTGTCCACTGATAGAGGTTGTCGAGGCCGGGAATACCGAGCCGAAGCAGACCGCCCCGGGGGCAGACCTGCGGACGGACACCGCCAAGTACAGGATATTCCGGCACGGAAAGCTGGTTGAAGAGGTCACAGACCTGTCGGACTACTGGCGCGATGACCTCGTTTCGTTTCTGCTGGGGTGCAGCTTCTCGTTCGAGAACGCGCTCATCAATGCAGGCATTTCACTACGCCATGTGGAGCAGAACAAGAACGTCGCGATGTTCTACACGAACATTCAGACCGTGCCGGCCGGGGTTTTCTCCGGCCCGATGGTAGTTACGATGCGGCCGATTCCGAGGGACAAGATTGTAAAGGCCGTTCAGGTGACGAGCCGCTTCCCGGGCGTGCACGGCGCCCCCATACATATCGGTGACCCGGCGGCGATCGGCATCAAGGACGTTACGAAGTCTGACCTGGGCGATTCTATCGAAATCCGCGATGGAGAAGTTCCCGTCTTCTGGGCGTGCGGCGTAACACCGCAAGCGGTGGCTATGAAGTCCAAGCCGCCGCTCATGATCACGCATTCGCCCGGATACATGTTCATCACGGACCTGAAGGACGAAGACGTCTCGGTCCTTTAGCGCTGCCAGACTCTATCCAGTCGGAAATGCATCTGGGCCCCGATGGATCGGGACCCTCTTTGTTACATCCAGTCCGCCAAATTCAGTTTACGGAGCCAACTATGACCCTCAATACGATCGAAGACATCATCCTGGACCGCGACAAGCGCGGCGTCGCGCCTCTGAGAGCTCACCTGCCGAATGGCTACACTGAGGAGGCGGCGAAGCTCATTCTGGACCATCCCGGCACGGCGGTGATCGTGACCGGCTTCTACATCCTGACCGCGCAGGCGCCGGAGACGGACGGCCCGCCGGGGGCTATCGCCATCGGCAACGCTCTGCAATCGCTCGGCTACAAGGTCGTCTACGTCACGGACAAGCACTCGCACGCGCTTATGACCGGCCTGCTGGGCAAGAAGGCGGAGGTCATCGAGTTCCCGATTGCCGGCCACGAGGAGAGCAAGAAGTTCGCGGCGAAGGTCGTGAAGGACCTGAAGCCCTCGATACTCATCTCCATTGAGCGGTGCGGTCTCACGAAGGACGGCGTGTTCCTGAACATGCGCGGGCGGGACATCTCCGAGTTCAACGCCAAGATCGATTACCTCTTCTCCGACTTCCCTCACTCGGTCGGCATCGGCGACGGCGGCAACGAGATAGGCATGGGCAACCTGGCAAAAGAGATCCCCGGGTACCCTTTCATGCCCTCCAGCCCCTGCGTGACGAAGGTCTCGAAGCTCATCGTCACGAGCGTCTCCAACTGGGGAGGGTACGGCCTCGTGACGGCGATATCGCGGTTAAAGAAGAAGAACCTTCTCATCTCCTTGAAAGACGAAGAAGACCTGGTCAAGAAGTGCGTTGAGCTGGGCGCAGTAGACGGGCCGGGCGCCACGCGCGTGAACCAGGTGGACGGATTCACACTGGAGGAGAACAGCCTCACCGTCAAACGCCTTCACGAGCTCCTGACGAAGGAAGGAATCCGGTATAGCGGCCACGGATCTATCCGCAGATTACGCAGATTTTGAGAGCGCGGTAGTCTGATTCAACGGGCATTGTTGCACGTTATTGTAGGGGCGTTCTATGAACGCCCCTGCGTGTTGGCCGGCAAATGAGCATGAGGATGTTCGTTGACAACGAAGACGCCGTCTGGATATTATTGTTACTATCTTCCTGATATTATTCTTACTATCATGCTGCCCACATTCGCCGTTACGGACTCCATGAAGTACTCACTTGCGGACCTGGACCGCCTCAAGTGGCTGGTCGCCAGCCAGATCTTTGCGCCGCGGCACGAAGGGTGGCTGGTCAGATCGGAGCGACAGCGTCGCGCCGCGGCGACGGCTGCGCTGGAAAATTGTCAGCACGCTGCAGCGAAGTCTGCAGACGAGGCGAATGCCCTGCGGGCATATGAGTTCATCGACTTCGTCAGCGAAATGCCTGATGCGCAGGTCCAGGAGTTCGTGCTGCGTGAGGTGCATAGGCAGCTAACCATCGGGCGCCGTGGGTCCACGCCTGGCCATTACCGCAAGGAGGCGGCGCGGCCGGCAGGGTACCGGCCGGCGGGGGAAGCGGACATTCCTGTGCTCGTCCGCGAACTCACAGCGTGGCTCGCTGGGGACACGCAGACGCATACGGTGCTCAAGGCAGGCATCGCCCACATCCAGCTTCTGGCCATACACCCCTTCACCACAGGGAACGGCAGCACCACCCGGGCCGTCAGCGGCCTGTTTCTACAGAAGTCGCAATTCTCTTTTCGCAAGATGCTGAACCTGGAGCTCACTCTCGCCCATGTAAGGGACCGTTACATATCGACGGTCACGACAACCCTTGGCGCAGAGTTTTCCAACGGATACGACGCAACGCGCTGGCTGGAGTTCTACACCGCCGCCGTAAGCATCGCTGCGCAGGACCTGGTCAACCGGCTCAACAACTGGCACAGGCTATCGCTGGACCTTGGCAAGGACGACGCGGAGATGGGGCTCCCTTCCCGGCTAGTAGATGGACACCTTTACGCGATGGGAACGGGACAGATAACCCGCTCGGAGTACATGGACCTCACCGGGATGAGCGAGCTGGCCGCCACGCGGGACCTCGCAAAGCTGGTTGATAAAGGGCTGCTCACGTACGAGGGGAAGACGAAGTCCAGAGTGTACCGTCCCAAGAGATAGCTGTTGCGGAGTACAACGTATTCGCCTATAATCGATCCATGCGCCACAAATGGCGGCGCATTCACCCCACAAAGGAGGCTGGCTAGATGTCTGAAATAAACATCCCCACTACACACGCAGTCGCTGCTTGCCCGGCCCCGGCGGGGGTCCGCGCCTAGTTACCGCGCCATACAGCAAGCCTCGCAGGCCATGGGCCGGCAGCACGACTGCCCGACCATGGCCGTTTTTGTTTCTCGGGCCAGGAATCGCCCGCAGGAATAGTTCAAGCTCATCTACGCGGCCATGAGTCCACAGGATTCATGGCCTTTCGTTTTGCTGCATGGAGGCGGTGTCCAATTGTCAAAGCAAGATTTTTCGAAGCACCCCGAGACCGTCGACCGCTATCTGCGCGGAGCATCCAGGCAGGAGCGTCGCGGGCAGATCGAGTCGGCCCGCAAGAAGGCGGTCAGACGCAATCTGGAGCCTAAAGGACCCCGCAAAAAGGGTTGGGACGCTCTGGGCGAAGAGGCGTGGGACGACATGGGGCTGGACGCCAACGAGCGCATAATGCCCATCGATGAGAATGACCGCCGCAAGGACCTGGCAAGGGCAGTGTTTGCGCCGCCCAGGGAGACGGAGCTCGGGACGTCGATGCCAGGCACAGACCACCCGGAGACGGCAGTCCGGGGCACTGTTCTGACGGTCAACAGCGGCCTGTGCACGGTGGAAACCGGCGATGGATCTCCCCTGCCCTGCACCATCCGTAGCTCGATCACGGCGGCCGAGACAGGGTTCACGAACGCGGTCGCAGCCGGAGACGAAGTAATCTACACACCAGGTGTGGCGGGCGCCGGAATAATCGAGCAGGTGCTGCCCAGGAGGTCCGCGCTCACAAGGCAGGATGTGTTCCTGAAGCACCTCAGGCAGGTGGTCGTAGCCAACGCGGACCAGGTATTGATTGTCGCGTCCTGGCGCGAGCCGGTTATCTGGCTGGAGCTCATCGACCGCTACCTGATCGCGGCCAGGCGCAGCGGGCTTGGCGCAGTCGTCTGCGTCAACAAGGTAGACCTTGCGGAGAGTCTCGCAGAGGTCGACGGCGCGATGCAGCCTTACCGAGAGCTGGGGTTTGAGGTCATCAAGGCGAGCGCCCGGACCGGACAGGGCATAGAGTCGTTGCGCCAAACCCTGGAGGGCAAGGTGACCGTACTTGTCGGGATGTCCGGCGCGGGGAAATCGTCCCTCGTAACCGCGGTCCAGCCGGGGTTAACGATACGAACGTCCGAGGTGCGCGCTCAGAGCGGAGAGGGACGTCACACGACCACCCAGGCGGCACTATTCAGGCTCGCGAACTGCGGGGCGGTAGTCGACACGCCCGGTATTCGCGAGTTCGGGATCGCCGGTCTGACCAGGCGAGAGCTTGGCGGGTACTTTCCTGAGTTTGCCCGCGCGACCGTGTGCCGGTTCGCGGACTGCGCGCACATGGCTGAGCCGGACTGCGGCGTGCAGGCGGCAGTGGCGTCCGGCGCCATCGCCCGGAGCCGTTACCACAGCTACACTCTCATCTATGCCGCGCTGCCATTGTAGGTAGTTCCTGCGTCACCAAGTCAAGGACCCCGACAATTGTCGGGGTCCTTGACTTGGCTATCGTGCAATCAGGCAATCTTGCATATACTGCAATCCGGTCCGAACCGCGCCTGCAGGCTCCTGCCCTACCCTGCCGCCGCGCTATCGTCCGCCTTTAGCGTATCCAGCCCGTGCTTGCGCATCGCCCGCTGGATGTGCGGCATGATCGCCTGCATGCAGAAGTCCTGGGCCGTCATGTCCTCGTGCGCGGAGACGATCTTGAGCTTGTGAGCTACGTCCTCCGGCATTCGGAGGATCACCGCCTTGCGCGGACCCAGGTCGTTGGCGCGGCGCAACTTTGCTGCCGGGCCGCTCCCCCGGGTATTGATAGGTTTAATGGGCTCGAAACGTTTCCCTGGCCTAACTTCCATGTGAGCCGTTCTCCTCTCCGAAGACGATCTTGTAGAGTTTGTCCATCTCCTCCACTGCCTTGTTGTCCGCGGGCCGGTACTCGCTTACGACCATACCCTCCGGGACCGCGCGCTTGAAGGAGACCCTGTCGCGCACTACGAAGTCCGCGACCTTTATGTTCTCGCACTGTGAGATTGCGGTATGCGCCTGCTTTGTATCGCCGTCCTTGGGGTTCGACGAGGCCCTGTTGATGACCACCCATGCCTTGAGGCCGTCGTTGGCCACCTTTGCCTCGGCGATGCGGTCGTCCAGCAGGCCGAGCGTCCACACGTCCAGTCCGGTGGGCTGCACGGGGATGATCGCGCGGTCGGCCACGCGCAGGGCGCCTTCGATCTCCTTGCTATCGCCCGCGCCAATATCTATGACTATGTCCTCGTAACGGCGGGACATGTCTCGGACCGCCCGTGCGAGGCCCTCACCGAACTTCTGGACGCATGTCACCGGCTTGAGCCCCTTCCCTCCCCTGGCTTCCGCCCAGTAGCTGGCGCTGCCCTGCCTGTCCGCGTCCACCACCAGCACGTCCCTGCCGGCCACCGCCCTGAGCCCGGCCAGGTTGGTAGAGAACGTGGTCTTTCCCGTTCCGCCCTTCTCTCCAATCACTGCAACTATCATGGCTGCCCACCATTGCTGAGAATATCTTGCAATCAAGATTCCTATCTAGCAGTCGATCTTGATGCACAGCTATATAGATAAGGTAACGGCCTCGGCGCGGTCAATGAGATTTTTGACAACGTTTAGGCGAAATATTAAGGATCGCTTGCCTCCCAGTCATCAAGATGCGGCGCATGCAAGCTATCGAGATACGCGTGGATACTTGCCATCCAGCTATATTGGCATCATGACGTCAGGCTATCTTCTCATCGAGATGGAGAGATCGCCGGCAGACGCTGCGGACCTGCCTCATTTCGATGGCGCAAAGTTACCAGGTCGCCAATTCGCGGAGTCATCAAGTTATCCGGGTACACCTCGTAGCTCGCTTTCTTGCTTGCTTGCTGTCTTGTCATCCTGCTACCTTGCTATCCCAGTATCGAGCCATCTCGCGATCTAGTTATTCCGCCGTCAAGATATCCGCTGCCATCGCCTGCGGATGACTCGCTGTCTTGCTGTCTGGCCATCCAGCTATCTTGCTACTTTGCAAACAAGTCATCGTGATGGCTTCAACTGGTGATCAAGTGTGAGGCGCGACCAGGACCACGGTCCATGCCGTAGGACCTCGATAGCTCGCTAGCACGCCATCTGTATGACTTGTTATCTGATGAGGTGTGCCGGTGACACAAAAAATACCCACCGGGCGATCTGAAGCCCTGACACTATCGACCAACAGGGACTCCGGACCGATACTCTACATAACGCACGGCAATCTCTCCAGAATGCCCGCACAGCGAAGAAACCAGTCCAGGACAGGCATTTCATTGCCATAAGCGCCGGGCAGGCCCCATAGAGCGTTATATGGAGCGGCCATTCTGCTATCTTGATATTCAGCTATCTCCAAGTGCGCCGATGCCCTGGTTACCGAATTCCGAGTCGCTTCCGTGCGCACGTCAGCAGCGGGTCCTCGCCGAACCGCCGACCGACCAGCTGCGGAATTGCTAGCACGCTATCTAGCTGGCTTGCGTGCAAGCTATCGTGATAGGGACCCGGCGCCACGGCGAAGGACCGGCCCAGGGCCGGCGGCTTGGACTGCTGCCTTGCTATCATGCTGTCCAGTTATCTAGCTGCCATGCTAGCGGTGCATCAGAGCATCATGCTATCGCGCTATCTTCCCGCGCCGCAGAACGGCCTGACATCTGCAGGAGCCGGAGCCTGGCGGTTTCTGATAACGGACTATCTTACTATCGTGCTATCACGCCGGATTCTCTCTCTGCTGTGGCCCTACGCTCCGACGAATGCGCCAAGGGCGGCGGACGGATCGCACGCCATCTTGCTACGCAGCTAGCTTGCCAGCCTCAACGCACTGATAGTGAGATAGCTCGCTGTCTGCTCTTCAGGTCATCAAGTCATCCCTATAGATCTGCTAGCGAGCTATCCTCTGAGCCCTGTGCCGGCCTTAAAGATAACTAGCTTGAGAGATAGTATGATTGCATGATTGCTGCGCTCCCGGTCTGTCCGTATGGCGCACAGGCCTCCCGGTAGTTTGCCATCACCCAATCAACGCATCCGCGACTCATAGGTATCTTGCTTGCAATGCATCATGCAATAGAACCGCAGGGGCTTGTGTGATAGCGGATGCTCGTGGCTATCGTGCGATCTTGATTGCTTGCGATCCAGGATAGGTGCAGGCGCGCATTCGCCGGGGCGTTTTCGATACAATAGCGATGTTCTATCAAACGTCCCGTGGCACGACAGAGGTGAGATGCCCGACAAGCTGGTCACACTAGCCCGGTTCTCATACGTCGCCGAGGCCAACCTGGCAAAGAGCAGGCTGGATGCGGAGGGCATCCCCGCGTTCGTCGCTGACGAGCATATGGCGACCCTTAACTACGCGCAGGCCGTTGGCGGAATCAAGCTCATGGTCCAGGAGACGGATATGGAAGAGGCGAGTCATCTGCTTGGCCTGCCTTCCGAGGGCTCTCCTGCCCCCTCCGATACCTCCTTTGCCTCCCCACACAGGAGCCCACTCAGCCTCTACATTTGGGGACTGGTTGAGGTGATAGTCCTTGTGCTTATTATCTCCCAGTTCGTCACGCGGCCGTAGGCCTTTGCCGCTGGAAACAGGTCGCCCCGGTCGGGTATGGGAGGGCTCCCATCGACCGGGGCGAAGTTGTGTCCGCTATCCTGCTTTGCCTGGCCCTAAATCTCGGCGTGGCCGCCGGAGACCGGGCCGCGGCCTCGCAATGGGACCTCTTTGATGAAGTACGTGAGGAAGAGACCTACCACCACTGTCGCAAGGCTCACCGTGAACACGTCCGAGATGGCGTGAGAGAGGCCGAGTCGCAGGCCGGTGAGCATCTGCTGCGCAAGCTCTGCCCCTTGCGGGCCTGCACCGGCGAACCGCTCCTGCAGGGCCGCCAGCGCGTTGCCGCCCACCATCGCCTGCGGGTTGCCCGCAATCTCGCTTATCTGCTCGGCCGGGACCGCCTCCCTTACCGCCGGAGAGAGCGTATCGGCCAGGTGCGCCGTAAAGCGGTTGGTCATGTACGCGCCAAGAATCGCCAGCCCCAGCGATCCGCCGATTGACCGGTAGAACTGGGTAGCTGAAGTCGCCACGCCAAGGAAGCTGTGCGGCACCGCGTTCTGCACGGCGATCGTGAACGTGGGGAAGGTCGTGCCCATCCCAAACCCCATCAGAATGATATTGAGCACTGCCAGGCCATAGCTCGTGTCCGGGGTCATCCTGGAGAGCAGGAAGATGCCGGTGGCCATTATCGAGAGGCCCACGAGACCCTGGAGGCGGTACCGCCCGCCGAAGCGGGAGAGGGCCTGCCCGGAGAGCGCGGCGCCGAACACCACGCCAAGCATCATCGGCGTAAGGAAGCTGCCGCTGCTGGTGGCAGATGCGCCCAGGACGCCCTGGAAATACAGCGGCACGAACACGATGCCGCCGAACATACCGAATCCGACGCAGAACATTATCAGCAGCGACAGGCTCACAACGGGGTTCTTGTAGATGCCCAGCGGCATGATCGGGTCTTTGGCCCTGGACTCGACGATTATGAAGAGCACTACCGCAACCGCGGAAATGGCCACGAGGCCGATCACTATCGGCGAGCTCCACTCGTACTGCACGCCGCCCATCGACAGGCCAAGCATTACCGGCACTATCGAAAGAATGAGCAGGACCACCCCAGGGATGTCCAGCGGGGCCTTGCGCGCCGAAATGTGAGACGACGGGAAGTACTTCACGAAGAGAGCGACTATCGGGATGCCTAGCGGCAGGTTGATGAAGAAGACCCAGTGCCACGAGATGTTGTCTGTGATGAAGCCGCCCAGCGTGGGGCCGATGACTGACGAAAGGCCGAATACGGCGGAGATGATTCCCTGGTACTTGCCGCGCTCGGCAGGGGGGAAGAGGTCGCCGATCGACACAAATGCGAGCGCCATGATTGCGCCGCCGCCGATACCCTGCAGCGCGCGGAAGAAGATAAGCTGGTTCATCGTTTGACTGAACCCGGCCAGCACCGATGTCACCAGGAATATGACTATCGCAAGGATGTAGAAGAGCTTCCGGCCGTACAGGTCGGACAGGCGGCCGACGATCGGCACGACGGTCGTCGAGGCGACGATATAGGCGCTTGTGATCCACGTGAACTTGTCGAAGCCGCCAAGGTCGCCAACGATTCTCGGCATCGCCGTGCCCACCACCGTCTGGTCCAGCGCCGCGAGGAACAGGGCCAGCATCAGGCCGCCCATTGTCAGGAGGACCTGCCTCCTGGGCAGTGAAACGAACTCCGCCGTCGCCCCGGGACCCGCCGGCCGCCCCGCGCCGCCCTCGCCCGCCGGGGCCCCTGCCGCTTGCTCCTTCATGTATGCTCCTGGCCCGGCTGGCCCAGTCACGAAGAAGAGCCACCCTGATCGGGTGGCCCCTCGGTCAGCGACTTGCCAGCCGGATATTCAATCGTCCGGCTACATGCCCGGACAATTTACTTATCATACTCTTAATAGTTGTGAGCAACAACTATACAAACGGCCGATTGGTTCCTCCCGCAGCTCCTCGCGCATTCAGGGCGTCGCTCAGAAAGCCCTTCGCGACGTGGACCGGAACGGCCATGGCTACCTCCGGGCCGGTGATCATCGTGTTGATGCCGACCAGCCTGCCGTGGGCGTCCAGCATTGGCCCGCCGGAGTGGCCGGGCCGAAGGGGCAGGTTCGCCACTATCCACTCGCGCGGGCCTTCCGGCCCATGCCACTCCTGCGACTCCAAGCCGATTACTACCCCGGCACTCACCGCGCCGGCGACGCCCCACGGGTGCCCCATGGACATAACGATCTGGCCGGGGTGGATCTGCCTGGAGTCTCCAAGGTCCACCACCGGGAGCCCGCTCTCGCGCACCGTCAGCGCGGCGAGGTCCAGCCGCCGGTCGTAGGCCGCCACAACGGCGGGCACCTCGCGGCCGTCGGGGAGAATCACGGCGATGTCCCTGGACTGCACAACGTGCGCGTTGGTAACTATCAGGCCGTCGGCGTGCCAGATGCTGCCCGCGCCGGCGCCCCGGACCCCGTTCCGCACGTGGACCAGGCTCCGCCGCACCCCCGCAACAACACCGGCCATATCCCCGCTGAGTGCCTCAAGTAACGTCTGCATGCGTACCTCCCGGAGTACAGTAGTAGGGAGTTGGTAGGAGGGAGATCCGACCTTGTTCTTGGCTGTTGGCCAACTACCGACTACCTACTACCTACTGCGGCTGTTTCGCATCGCCTTACTGCCTCTCTCCCACCGTCACCTTCACCTCGCGGAGGTCGCCGCCGCGGACGACTTTGACCGGGACCGTCGAGCCCACGGACTCGCCCGTAAGCTGGGATAGCAGGTCATCAAGATTGCGCAGGGGGCGGCCGTTCAGCGCCAGAATCGTATCGCCCATCATCAGGCCGGCCTTTTCCGCGCCGCTGCCCGGCTCAACCGTGAGCACGAGCAGGCCGGTCTCCTGGCCCGTCTTCTTCTCCAGCGCCACCGGCAGTCGCGCTATCTGCGCGCCGACGCCCAGGTACGCCCTGCGCACCCTCCCGTGCGCCAGCAGCGTCTCGACGACACGCCGGATGGTAGGCACAGGGACCGACACCGTCACCCCGCGCGAGAGCGACGAGGAGTTCAGCCCCGCAATGCGGCCGGATGCTTCCACCAGCGGCCCGCCGGAGAAGCCCGGGTACATCACAACGTCCGTCTGGAGGTACCGGTCGATCTTCCCGCCGGCGCGGGTGCTCCAGCCCTGCCCAAGAGCGCTCACGACCCCGAGCGTCGCCTGCACCGTCTTCCCCGGCCGCCCGAGCGCGAGCACAATATTCCCCACCTTCAACCCCTCCGGCTCAATCAGACCCGGCGCCGCCAGGCCTCCCTGCACGCGCAGCACGGCGAGGTCCGTGGAAGGATCGCGGCCCACCAGCTTCGCGTCCACCGAGCTGCCGTCCGGCAGGCCCACCGAGACATTCTCGTCGCGCTCAAGCACGTGGTGGGCCGTGACGATCACGCCGTCCGCCGACCACACGAACCCGCTTGCGCCCATCCTGTCGCGCCCATCCACCCGCACCACGCTCCGGCCAGCGGCCGCCACAACGTCATAAAGGTCATTCGATATCCGCGTCAAAAACTCCGATATATTCCGCCTCCATATTCCCGAGGAACCTGTCTACGCATTACCTTATGTGGGCCTATGTTTGCCCCACTGGGACCGATCGGCGCCGGTTCGTTCTCTGGCAGGTCAGGACAAAGACCTGATGTCCTCGGGGGTCTGAGAGGGCACCCCCCAGGCATGTCAGGACCCCGTTCGAATGTCCTAGGGTGTCCGAGAGTGACAAACCCGAGGCATGTCAGGACCCCGTTCGAATGTCCTCGGGTGTGCAGAGTGCCAAGCCCTCGCCGGGGTTTGGGGCGAAGCCCCAAAGTCTTGGGAGTCCAGAGGGCGAAGCCCTCGGTAGGGTACGGGACGAAGTCCCGTTGCATTCTTCGTTATTCCCCCTTCAGAGCGAAGCGATTGAAGGGGGCCAGGGGGATGTCCGAGGACCTCCCCAACGGCAGGTCCATTCATGGGCGGGCCAGCGCTCCGCTCCCATCTCCCACACACCCAGTCTATGCCCGGCAACAGACCCCCAACATCGCCCGTTATTCCAGTCCACCTGCCCAACCGGTCAGGGTGCGGGCCTCACAGGGTAATGAGGCCCATCCGAGTGGCCAGGGTGACCGCCTCGGTGCGGCTTTGCGCGGACAGCTTGCTGAGAATAGCGTTGATGTGGAACTTGACCGTGTGCTCGCTGATGGAGATGCGCGAGGCAATGGCCTTGTTGGAGAGGCCTTCGGCCATGAGGAGGAGCACCTGCTTCTCGCGGGGAGTGAGGTCCACCGCGACGGGCCCGGAGCGGTCGTCGGAGCGAGTGGAAGAAGAAAAGGCCGGAGACAGGGCAAGGTCGAAGACTGCGAGTCCCTGCGCAACGGCAGTGATAGCGCGCAGCAGGGTAGGGGAGTCCGCGTCGCGCAGCAGCAGGCCGCGCGCGCCCGGGTGCCACGCATCGGCGGCGTGCGTATCGTCCGGGAGGGGCGCCACCACCGGCAGCGACCTGCCCGAGGCCGCCGCGAGACTCTCGACGCCGGATGGGGTGCTCCATCCCAGGTCCCACACCGACGCGTCCGCCGCGAACACGTCGGTTTTCACCGTCACGTACTCCGCGCCCGAGAGCTGGCCAATCACCCGCACGCCCGCCATCTCGGCCAGCAGCGCAGCCAGCCCGGCCCGCGCCAGGTGGTCGTCGGCAATCACCAGCACCCTGACATCGGTATCACCCGCAGGCGGCATAGCGGCACTACCCCCATACGGATAATCGTACGCCGGTTGCGCCGCGCTGGGCCACTGGCCGAAAGGGGAGGGGGGATATGGGTATGAAGTAGAGCGTCTTGGAGTCTTATCGACCCGTAAGAGACACTCTACAAATCGTCAGACAAAAGAGTTGACTAACATAAATCAAGCCTGTAGCGTCTAGCGCATCATTCGACCGAGGGACTTCAGATGGACGAACAAGAGTTGGCAAACTTGGCGGCAAGGATATCTGATCCTCGGTCGTGGCAGACTGCGACAGGGAATTGGCCCGGACAGGTGGCCCCCACCATCGAACGCAACGGGTACACTAGATTGCCCCTTCCCGGGTACATTGGCAAACATTACTCCAAGTCGCGAGTCGTATTCCTGGGAACCAATCCCGGACCCGGGAAAGGGGCCAATGGCAGGTTTGACAGAGACGAACCGCTATTTAAGACTCTGCTCCCTCAACTCATGAAGCGCCCTGTTGTCGACCACTTTGTAGCTCTAAATGACTATCTAGCAACTGCAATGCCAACATGGGATATTTTCAGGAACATCGACTTCCCGATTTGCTTTGGCCTCAAGATCGAAGAGTTGGCCTACTCAAATGTGCTGCTTGCGAATACGCCAGATGGCGTCAGACCGCATGAAGTAGACGATGGCCTATTCAAATTCTCGATCGACTGTTTCCTCGCCGAATGGCTCGAGGTCGCAGATCCTAGGCTCATTGTCGTCTTGGGCAAAAAGGCCGCTCTTCTACTGGAGAGATACTGGACACCTGCACCGACAACCGCAATTATAAGTATGGGTTTGCCTGCGCGACAGGTGATGAATACTCACAGGGAATCCTTCGAACGGGACTTCGAATCGGCGAAGGTTGCTATTTGCAGGGTCTTCCCAACTGCCAAGAAGCGGTTGGGCCGTTAGGCCAGAGTCTAGCCGCCGGAACTACGCAACAGATCCCTCTCTCTGATCTTCCTTCCCCATCAACCTCCGCCCGTGGAAGAGGTAGTGGTTCGCGTAGCCAGCGTGGCGGCCCCACTGCTGCATGGCCCAGAGGCGGAGCTGCTTGCGGTTCAGCTTCTTGCCCTGCGGGGTGAAGTACCACTCGTGCATCGCCCGGTCTATCCACACGTCCACAGGAAAGGCGTCCAGCCTGTCGAGCGAGAATAGCATGATGCAGTTGGCCACCTTGTCGCCTACGCCGGGGATCTCCATCATTGCCGCAAGCGTCCTGTCATAGTCCATCTCGCGCATCGCCGCCAGGTCGACCTTTCCCTCAGCTACCAGCTGCGTCGTCTCGTAGATGTAGTCGGCGCGGTAGCCCAGCCGCAGGTCCCAAAGCTGCTGCCGCGTCGCCGTGGCCAGCTCCTGCGGGGTAGGGAAGGAGCTGCGGCGGACCATCCCGCGGACTCCGGACCCGGCCGGAGCGTCCAGCTCCAGCGGCCTGCCGAACGCCGTCGCCATGTCCTCGATGTTCTTCGTGATGCGGGGGATGTTGGAGGCTTGAGCGCACAGGAACGATACGAGGCACTCCCACGGCTCCTGCCGCAGTATCCGCATGCCGGGGTAGTGCGCTATCGAAGCCCGCAGCCTGTCGTCCGTCCCAATGTTCCGGTAGACCTCATTGATGTCCACGTTCAGGCCCAGGTAGTCCATCAGCAGCGGCGCAACCACCCGCTCATCGTCCGGCGCCGAGTAGAACTCGATCCCGCCCGGCACAATCCTCAGCTTCACGATGTTGCGATAAATGACGCCGTGGTACCACGGCTCTTCCCTCACCTGTCGCGAAGACGCGACATCCTCTCCCGTCCGCCGCGGCGGACCGGGAGAGGAGAATGAGGTAGCGTCTCCTATCCGCCACCGGAACGCCTGGCCGCTCAAAAGTGTAGAGACAAGGTCCAGCGGCTGATCAATTGGCAGTAACAAGTGACATCTCCAAAGCGGGGTAAAGGGTCTGGGGTAAAGGGTAAGGTTTATGACGGAGCGAACACAAGAACGAAATCATTGCTATACGCCAACGCACTAACCCACTGTAGTGGCGCACTGCGTGCGCTCTCCGGTGGTCACCAATCACGTGGGTTACCCCGACGGAGCGCACGCAGTGCGCCACCACGCCATCCACCCACCCGTACGCGTTTCCCCCACTTTACCCCTCACCCTTCACCCCTTACCCTGTCCCTGTCTGTCACCGTACCCCGTACCTTGCTCTGAACCCCGATGAGTCTGCGAATCGGGGCTGTACCCCGTACCCGGCACCGGAGGTGCCTATGCAGGCCGACGCCGTCTTCGAAGGTGGAGGAGTCCGCGGCATCGCACACGCCAGCGCGCTATTGGAGGCGGAGGCCGCCAGCTACACGTGGGAAAACGTCGCGGGCACATCCGCCGGCTCGATCATCGCGGCGCTCGTCGCCTGCGGCTACACCGGCCATGAGGTCCGAGAGATCATCTGGTCGTTCGATTTCGCGCAGCTCATGGACAAGGGGTGGTAGGACAGGCTCGGCGAGATCGGCCTCTTCCCCCTGCGCCTCATCCCGCGCTTCGGCAAGCTCGCGCAGTACCTCCCCAGCATCCTCAAGGACTTCGGGATATACGAGGGCAACCGCTTCCAGGAGGCGATCGGCAAATACCTCGCAAAGAAGGGCGAGAAGGTGTTCGGCGACCTTATCATCCCCGGGCTGGAGGCGGACCCGAAGTACCGCTACAAGCTGCGCGTCATCGCGTCGGACGTCACCGCCGGCCGCATGCTCATACTGCCCGACGACATCGCGGAGTTCGGCATCGATCCCGACGAGCTGTCGATCGCCTTCGCCCTCCGGATGAGCATGAGCATCCCGTTCTTCTTCGAGCCTGCGCGACTCTACAACCCGAAGACGAAGCTTACGCACGTGATCGTGGACGGCGGCATCCTCAGCAACTACCCCGTCTGGCTCTTCGACGTCCCTCCCGGCCAGTCGCCGGAGTGGCCCACCTTCGGCTTCAACCTCTACGAGCCCCAGCCCGATGGCCCCGCCGACCCGTTCCGCCACGCGCCGCACGCCATCACCAGCCCCATCGGCCTGGTCACCGCCCTCTGGGACGCCACCTTCTCGTACTCAGACCAGCGATACATCAGCAAGCGCCACTGGGCCCGCACCATCGCGATAGACGCGAAGGGCATCGGCAGTACCAACTTCAACCTCACCGAATTCCAGAAGAACACGCTGCTGGACTCCGGCCGGGCCGCCGCAAGGTCGTTCCTCAAGGACTGGGACTTCGAGGAGTACGTAAGGACGTGGAGATCATCCCCGTAAAGAACTCACCAGTTCGGGGATTGACCAACTACTAACTACTGACTGCCGACTGCCTTCCATGCTACCATCAGTTACTATGACTGCCAGCCACATACGCAACTTCTGCATCATCGCCCACATCGACCACGGCAAATCGACTCTCGCGGACCGCCTGCTCGAAATGACGCACGCGATCGACCCGCGCGAGATGTTTGAGCAGCGCATGGACGCCATGGACCTGGAGCGCGAGCGCGGCATCACGATCAAGGCCAAGGCCGTGCGCCTCAAGTACCCGGCGAAGGATGGCACGAAGTACGAGCTCAACCTCATCGACACTCCGGGCCACGTAGACTTCTCCTATGAAGTCTCCCGCAGCCTCGCCGCCTGCGAAGGCGCTCTGCTTGTAGTGGACGCCACGCAGGGCATACAGGCGCAGACGCTCGCGAACGTGCACCTGGCGATGGAGAACAACCTCGAGATCATCCCGATCATCAACAAAATCGACCTGGAGGCCTCGGAGCCTGAGCGCGTGGCCGAAGAGGTTATGAAGAGCTTCGGCTTCAAGAGGGACGAGATCCTCTTCGCCTCCGGAAAGACCGGCAAGGGCGTGGACCTGGTGCTGGAGGCGATTGTCCAGCGAATCCCGAACCCGCAGGGCGACGAAAGCGCCCCCCTGCGCGCGCTCATATTCGACTCCAAGTACGACGCCTACAAGGGCGTGGTTGCATATTGCCGCCTTGTGGATGGGCAGGTCCTGCCCACCTCCCGCGTCAAGATGATGACGAACAGCAAGGTGGCCGACATCCTCGAAATCGGCTGCTTCGTCCCGGACCTCAAAAAGGTCGATAGGCTCAGCGCCGGACAGGTAGGCTACATCGCCACCGGCTTCAAGACCGTGGGAGACGCCCCGGTAGGCGACACGATCACTCTCGCCGAGGGCGGCGCGAAGGAGCCCCTGGCAACGTACAAGCCGCTCAAGCCGATGGTCTTCGCGGGCCTGTACCCTTCGGATGGCGAGGACTTCGGCAACCTCCGCGAGGCGCTGGAGAAGCTGCGCCTCAACGACGCCTCGCTCTCTTTCCAGCCCGAGTCGTCGCTCGCTCTCGGCACCGGCTTCCGCTGCGGCTTCCTGGGACTGCTCCACATGGACGTGGTGCAGGAGCGCCTGGAGCGCGAGTACAACATCAACCTCCTGGCCACCTCTCCGAGCGTGGAGTACAAGGTCATCATCACCGGCGGCGAGCTGGTGGAGGTGGACAACCCCTCCAAGCTCCCTCCCCCGGACCGCATCGAGGAGATCCAGGAGCCGTGGGTGGAACTCACGGTCATCTCCCCGGCCAATTTCATCGGCACCATCATGGAGCTGGTCACCGGCAAGCGCGGAGAGTTCAAGAAGATGGAGTACATCCAGTACGGCCTCGTAGAAGAGAACGCCGCCGCGATGACGACCATCGGGCAGAACGTCTCCAAGACGCGCGTCATGATGGAGTTCACGATGCCGCTCTCCGAGATGCTCTTCGACTTCTATGACCAGTTGAAGTCGCGCACGCAGGGCTACGCGTCCATGGACTACGCCGTGGCCGGCTACCGCTCCGAGAAGCTGGTGAAGCTGGACATCCTGGTAAACGGCGACCCCGTGGACGCCCTCTCCACAATCGTCCACCGCGACAGCGCGCACGATCGGGGGCGCATCCTGGCATCCAAGCTCAAGGACCTCATCCCCAGGCAGCTCTTCGAGGTGCCCATCCAGGCCGCCATCGGCGGCAAGGTAGTCGCCCGAGAGACCATCCGCGCCATGCGCAAGGACGTGCTGGCCAAGTGCTACGGCGGCGACATCACCCGCAAGCGCAAGCTCCTGGAAAAGCAGGCGGAAGGCAAGAAGCGCATGAAGCGCGTCGGCCGCGTAGAAATCCCCCAGGAAGCCTTCCTGAGCATTTTGAGAGTGGAAAACAAGTAGAGCAGCAGTGAGCAGTGAGCAGTGGGCTAGCAGCCGTAGTGGCCCCGATGCATCGGGGCTCTCCATGTCTTACCCACTGCTCACTACTCACTGCCCACTGCTGCTATAATGAAACCGGGTCGTGCTAAGCGGGGAGTTAGCGGTGTCCTGTACTCGCAATCCGCTCTAGCGAGGCTGAATTCCTCTATGAGGCCGCGTACCGGGGGCCACTGCCAATGGGTTCCGGTGTTGAGAGTTGGGTCCTGCGCAGCGGAAACCCGTGAACCCCGCCAGGTCCGGAAGGAAGCAACGGTAAGCGGACCTTTCCGGGGGCCGTGGGTCAGCCTGGCTCGAGTCGGGTCCACTGGTACGTCTTCGGGCGCGAACGACTTAGAGGTGCACGACCTGTCCCGTTTCCCCTGATTCCCCCTCGGACCTGCGGAGCGCACCGCGTGAACGGCAATCCTGACGAAGGGCGGCCAGCACCGGCCGGCCCAGATGCCCCCCCAGCCCGGCCATCGCAGTTGGACGAGACCGCCGCCAGGCTGGCAGAGCTTGCCCGCTTCCCGGAGATGAACCCCGGCCCCGTCATGCGCGTAACTCATGAGGGGACCATTCTCATGGCGAACCGCACCGCCCTCCAGGCCTTCGGCGCGAACCTCTTCGGCAACCGGTGGCCCCAGACCTGCCCCGGCATGGGCGAGGAGCTCTGGCAAGGCATCTGCAACTCCCCCGAAATGGTGGCCGTGGAGGCCCGCACAGGCGGCCGCGACTACGTGTTCCGCCACCGCCGCGACCTGGAGTCCAACCTCGTCTTCGTTTACGGCGCAGACATCTCCGAGCTCAAGGAGACGCAGCAGGCGCTGAAACAGTCCGAGCAACGCTTCTCCGAGCTGGCCCGCTTTCCGGACATGAACCCCGGTCCCGTCATGCGCGTCGACAAGGATGGGTATATCCTCATGGCCAACCGCGCCGCCCTCTCGGTCTTCGGCAATGGCCTCCTCGGCAAGTGCTGGCCGGACACCTGCCCCGGCATGGGCGAGGAAGGCTGGAAGCATGTGCAGGAGTCGCCGGACATGGTTGCCGTGGAAGCGAGGGTAGGGGACCGGGACTACGTATTCCGCCACCGCCACGACGTCCAGTCCACCCTGGTATTCGTCTACGGCGCCGAGATAACGGAGCTCAAGGAGGCGCAAAAGGCGCTCCGCCAGTCAGAGAAGCTGGCGGCCCTTGGGAAACTCTCCGCCGGCCTCGCGCACGAGCTCAACAACCCCGCCGCAGCGGCCAAGCGCGCCGCGGCTCAGCTGGCGGAGCGCCTGGCGGAGGTGGAGCGCCTCTCCCTGCGGCTGGGCATCGCGGGATTCACTGAAGGCGAGTACGCACTGCTCAGGGAGCTCAGGGACGAGCTCGCCGCTAACGCCCCGAAGCTGAGAGACATGGGACCTCTGGACCGCGCTGACCGCGAGGAGGCAGTGACGATGTGGCTGGAGTCGCGCAGCGTCCCCGAGCCCTGGATGCTCGCTCCCCAGCTCGCCGCGCTGGGCGTGACGCGTCTCGACGGCCTCGCCGGATCGGTAAACCCGGACGCGCTGGCCGACGCGCTCGCATGGGCAGGCAAGACAATGGCGGTCCTGGAGCTGATCGAGACGGTCTCCACGAGCACGGGCAGCATGTCCGAGCTTGTGAGCGCGGTGAAGAGCTACTCCTACATGGACCGCGCGCCGGAACAGTAGATAGATGTCCACGACGGTATCGAAAGCACGCTGCGCATCCTCTCTCACAAGTTCAAGAAGGGCACGCGCCTTGAGCGGGAGTACGACCGCTCACTGCCCAAAATCTTCACCCTCGGCGGCGAGCTTAACCAGGTCTGGACCAACCTTGTGGACAACGCCGTCGATGCCGCGGGGGATTCCGGCACGGTCACCGTGCGAACTCGCGGCGAGCCGGGTATGCTGGTAGTAGAGGTCATCGATAACGGACCGGGAATTCCGGAGCACCTGCAGCAGCGCACCTTCGAGCCCTTCTTCACGACCAATGATGTCGGCAAGGGCACGGGCCTGGGGCTGGACACGGCGCGCAGGATAGTCGCAGAAAGGTGCTTCGGTGAGATAGGCTTCCAGTCCGCGCCGGGCAACACCAGGTTCTGGGTCCGCCTTCCGCTGGACAGGCGGGAGCTAATGGAAAGCAGGGCGAGTTAACCTATGCCAAGGACAAACATACTCGCGGTAGACGATGACCAGACCGTGCTGGACTCGGTCGAGCGCGACCTGCGCCAGAAGTACGGCAGGGACTTTCGAATAATCAAGGCGACATCCGGGGCGGCCGCCATCGACGTCGTCCGGCAGCTCAGGCAGCGCGAGGAGTCCGTCGCCCTGTTCGTCGTTGACCAGCGCATGCCGAAAATGAGCGGCCTGGAGTTTCTGGAGGAAGCGGCGAAGGCGTACCCGGAGGCGCGCAAGGTCCCTTTGACCGCCTATGCCGACACCGAGGCGGCGATCAACGCGATCAACAAGGTCGGCCTCGACTACTACATGACCAAGCCCTGGCACCCGCCGGAGGACAACTTCTACCCGGTGCTGGATACGCTCCTGGACGAGTGGAAGCGCAACGCCCAGGTCCCGTTCGAGGGCGTGCGCGTAAATCGGCGCAATGTTGTCGCCTGCCTCCCACGAGGTGAAGGACTTCCTCGCGCGCAGCTCCGTTCCGTACCAGCGGCTCGACATCGACCGGGACGAGCAGGCGCGGTCGCTTCTGCAGTCGCTCGCCCCAGGCGAGCCCCGCATCCCCGTGCTGGCGTTCCCTGACGGCGGTGTGCTCGTCCAGCCCACCCTGCAGCAAATCGCGGGCCGCACAGGCCTGCGCATCAAGGCGGAGCGGCCCTTCTACAATGTGATCGTGATCGGCTGCGGTCCCGCCGGCCTCTCTGCGGCGGTCACCGCCACGGCGGACGGCCTCAAGGTGCTCATGATCGAGCGCCACGCCCCCGGCGGGCAAGCAGGCAACAGCCCCAAGATCGAGAACTTCCTCGGCTTCCCCGCCGGCATCTCGGGTAGCGAGCTCACCCGCCGCGCTGTCACCCAGGCCCGCCGCTTCGGCGCGGAGATACTCACGGCACAGTCCGTCTCGGGCGTCCGGGTAGAGGGCGCGGCGAAGATCGTCACGCTCTCGGACGGCACAGAGGTCTCGTCGAAGGTCCTCCTGATCGCCACCGGCGCGTGGTTTCGCACGCTCGATATCCCCGGGACCGAGAGGTGGAACGGCGCTGGCATCTACTACGGCGCGGCCCACACGGAGGCCGCAAACTACCAGGGGCAGGACGTGTTCGTCGTCGGCGCGGGCAACGCCGCCGCACAGGGCATGGTCTTCCTCAGTCGGTACGCGCGCAAGGTCTCCGTCCTCATACGCGGCACGGAGCCCACGTGGTCGCGCTACCTGGACGTCGCCATTAGATCGAAGGAGAACATCGAGCTGCGCTTCGAAACGGAGCTGGTGGACGTGCAGGGAGACGAGGCAGTGCGGCAGATTACCGTCAGGCACAAGAGCGGCGCCGCGGACAACTGCCCCGCCTCCGCCGTATTTATCTTCATTGGCCAGAAACCGCAGAGCGACTTCCTTGAAGGCGTCGTCATGCTCTCCCCGAGCGGCCATATCCTCACGGGGCTGGACCTGTTGAGGGACGGCAAGCGCCCGGCGGGCTGGCCCCTCAAGCGCGATCCGCTGCTGCTGGAGACGAGCGTCCCCGGCATCTTCGCCGCGGGAGATGTGCGCAACGGCACCAAGCACGGCGTCGCCGCGGCCTCCGGCGACGGCGGCGCGGCCGTCTCCCTCTTCTGGCAATACCTCGCAACGGTGTAGGGGACCTCTCTCCCCCTGACCCCCTCTCTCCGACTTCAGAGAGAGGGGGACCGGAAGGGGAATCCCCGCGCTTGCCTTCCCCGTCGCGTGTCCTTACGATTGATGCATCCTCGCACCCAGGCGCGCACGTGAGCCAATCCGCCCCAGAGCGGCGTTTCACCCCCGCCAAAAAATCCCTCGGCCAGAACTTCCTGGTCGACCGCGGCGTGCTCCGGAAAATCGTGGACGCCGCTGCGCTGACGAAGGACGACACCGTCCTTGAGATCGGCCCCGGGCGCGGCTTCCTCACCGAGGCGCTGGCGCAGGCCGCCGGCAAAGTGGTGGCCGTGGAGCTGGACGACGCCCTTGCCGCGTCCATCACTGAGAAGTACGCCGACAACCCGGCGTTCCGCGTCGTAGTAGCAGACGCCCGCGAGGTGGACATCGACTCCATCATCGACCGCCACACGCCGTACAAAATGGTCGCCAATCTCCCTTACTACGCCGCATCGCCTATCATCCGCCGCTTCCTGGAGGCGGCGCACAAGCCGGCTGTGATGGTCGTCATGGTCCAGCGCGAGGTCGCAAGGGAGATGTGCGCACAGCCCGGGGAGATGGGCGTCCTCTCCGTCGCAACGCAGGTCTACGGCACGCCGAAGATCGTGACGTACGTGCCGCCCGGCTCGTTCCGCCCGTCGCCGAACGTCACCTCCGCCGTCGTCAAAATCGAGGTCTACGACAGCCCCGCCGTGCCGTTCGATACGCCCGAGAGCTTCTTCCGCGTCGTTAAGGCCGGCTTCGTCGCGCCCCGCAAGCAGATACACAACAACCTGCGCAAGGGGCTCGATATCTCCCCCGAGGAGGCGGACGCCGTGCTGGCAAAGGCCGTCATCGATCCCAAACGCCGCGCCGAGACGCTGTCCATGGACGAATGGGGCAAGCTATACGATGCGGTGCGGTCCGCCCAATGATCTCCATCAACGCCTACGCCAAGATCAACCTCTCGCTCGAAATCCTCGGGAAGCGGCCGGACGGCTACCACGAGGTCGTGACCGTCATGCAGACCGTAAGCCTGCACGACACGCTCACGCTGGAGGCCGCGCCGGAGATATCGCTGGAGTGCGACAGGCCGGACCTGGGAGACGAGAGCAATCTGGCTATCAAGGCAGCAAGATTGCTGCGTGAGCGCGCCAGCCACCCCGGTGGCGCGCTGATCCGCCTGGAGAAGCGCATACCCGTCGCAGCGGGCCTCGGCGGGGGCAGCTCGGACGCCGCGGCCGCGCTGAAAGGGCTGAACACCCTCTGGGGGCTGCGCCTTTCCGAAGACGAGCTGCGCGCGATCGGGGCGGAGCTGGGGTCGGACGTGCCGTTCTTTATCCACGGCGGGACGGCGATGGCGCAGGGTCGCGGCGAGCGCATACGCCCGCTGCCGCCGATCAGCCTGGAGTGGTTCGTCATCCTGTGCCCGAAGATCGAGCTTCCCAACAAGACGGCGGCGCTCTACAGGCGCATTACGCCGGCGGACTATACGCCGGGACACCTGACGCGCAAGCTGGAGGCGCGCATCCGCGACCACCACGGCGACGTCCCGCCGCAGCTGCTGTACAACGCATTTGACGGCGTGGCGAAGGAGGCGTTCCCCGGGCTGAAGGAGTACTGGGACGCCTTCTACGCGCTCGGCGCGCGGGAGATACACCTTGCGGGCGCGGGACCGTCGCTGTTCGCGCCGGTCTCCCGCAAGGAGCTCGGCACCGCCCTCCAGCTCATGCTCAAGCACCGCCACGGCTGGGAAGCGCACCTCGTCTCCGCCTGGCGCCCGGAGGGCACCCGCTAATGCAATACATCGTGGCCGGCGCGCTGGGCGGGCTGGCAATGACAATCGTCTTCATGGGCGTTGCGCCGCTTGTGGTCTTTGCACTGGCGCGCAACCCCGTGCCGATCGTCAGGCCGCTCCTCGCGAGGCTGCCGCCGCGCTTCCTGGTGCTCGCGCTCGTGCTCTTCGCATACCCAACGTTCGTCGTCTTCGGCATGGCGATGGGCCTGCTGTACCGGGAGAGCGCCCGGCATATCCCCGGCGCCGGGATGGGCAGCCCCAACCTCTTCTTTACGCTCGCCATCGCCGCCGTCGGCGTTGCCCTCATGGCGCCCTTCGCCGTGCTCCTCCGCCGCGTCGCCCCCGGCATCCTCGCCCTCGCCGCTGGCTGGGCCGCCGCCTACGGCTGGCTCCTCCCCCTCGCCGCGGATGCGCTGGCGCGCAGGGGGGCGTAGGGGTGCTGGGTGCCTTCCCTGTAGTAAACTACCTTCGATTACGTTACCAGGAGGCTTCCAATGGCAGTTACTTTGAAGGACCTTGTTGCCGGCGAGCCGAAACAGATCGCAACGGGCTTCGGCTTCACCGAGGGGCCTGTTTGGCACCCGGACGGGTACGTCCTCTTCACGCAGATAGACAAGGAGCCGCACTTCATCTGGAAGGTCGCGCCCGGCAAGGAAAAGGAGCTATGGCGCTCCGGCACCGGCCGCGCCACAGGCCTCACGCTGGACCTGCAGGGCAGGGTGATTGCCTGCGAGCAGCTTAACCGCCGCGTCTCCCGCCAGGAGAAGGACGGCACGGTGGTGGGCATCGCCACCCACTGCGAGGGCAAGCGGCTGAACCGCCCCAACGACGTTGTGGGCATCTCGGACGGCAGCCTGTACTTCACCAACCGCGGGGCGGGATCGTACCCGCCGGAGCAGACGGACATCCCTCAAAACGGCGTCTACCGCATCGCCCCCAACGGCGATGTGCAGCCGGCCGTATACCCGTTCGTGGACCCTAACGGCCTCGCCTTCTCGCCGGACGAGAAGACCTTCTACCTCATCAACACGCGTCCATCTATGCACATCGACGCGTTCGACGTGCAGAAGGACGGCTCGCTGACCAACCAGCGCCGCTTCCACACCTTCAAGGAGACGGGCGAGCCCGGCTTCCCGGACGGCATGAAGCTGGACCAGGACGGCCGCATCTACTGCACCGGCCCCGGCGGCATCCACGTCATCGAGCCCAACGGCAACGTCATCGGCGTGATCAAGCTGCCTGAGCAGTCCATCAACATGGGCTGGGGCGACGCCGATAACAAGACCCTCTACGTCGCCGCAATGACCTCCGTCTACTCCCTCCGCATGCACGTCGCGGGGCTGAAGATACCCAGGGCGAAGAAGTAGGGCATGTCAGACCAGTCCGAGAGGTCTGACGTGTCGGACTGGTCTGATGTGTCCGCCCATCGAACATTTATGCTTGAAGGGGCGCCCTGAAGGCAGGTATCATTCGAAGGAGAACCTCCGCCCAGGACCGCGCATGACCCTCTTTCCCCCACAGCAGACATCCCCCCTCGATGACGTGTGGGTGGCCATAGACCTGGAAACGACCGGCCTGGAGTCCGAGAGCGACGAGATCATCGAGGTCGGCGCGGTCAAGTTCCGGGGGAGCGAGGTGCTCGACACCTTCCAGTCGCTCGTGAACCCGCGCCGGCAGCTCCCGCCGTTCATCCGGAGCTTCACCGGCATCACGCAGGCGGAGGTGGACGGCGCGCCGCTCTTCCAGCAGGTGGCCCGCGACCTGGCCGTGTTCGTCGGCAACAACCCCCTCCTGGGCCACAACGTGCAGTTCGACCTGGGCTTCCTCAACCAAAAGGGGCTGCGCTTCTCCAACACCCGCTGCGATACCTGGGACATGGCGTACATGCTCCTGCCGGGCCAGCGCGAGTACTCGCTTGGCAAGCTGGCCGCCTACTTTGGCTTGGATACCGGACGCGCCCACAGGGCGGTGGCGGACGCAGACGCGGCGCGGCAACTCTTCCTCAAGCTGGCGGACATAGCATGCGGACTGGACCCCTTCACGCTGGCGGAGATGGAGCGGCTGGCGGCGAAGTCCAACTGGGTGCTATCCCACTTCATCCGCCGCATGGCACGAACCACACCCTCACCCTTCGGCCGGAGCGCCGAAGGCCTCTCCCTGAGGGAGAGGAAAGAAGGGACGGGCGGAGCGGACAAGCAGGAGCCCCCCTCCTACATCGGTGTGACGGGCTACGATATCCGCGATATCAAGGACCGGATCAAGCACCTCAAGGCGCTCAAGGCGAACTCCGAGATGAAGCCCATCGACATCGAGCAGGTGGAGTGGGCGCTCAGCAGCCGCGGCCCCATGGCGCAGGAGATGCCGGCGTTCGAGGAGCGGCAGGAGCAGATCGTCATGGCCCGCGCGGTCGCAAAGGCAATCAACGACAGTGAGCGCCTGATCGTGGAGGCCGGCACAGGCACCGGAAAGTCGCTCGCATATCTCCTCCCGGCGGCGATGTACGCCGTGGCCAACAACAAGCGCGTGGTTATCTCCACCAACACGATCAACCTGCAGGAGCAGCTTCTCAACAAGGACATTCCCACGCTCGTGAAGGCGCTCTCCGGCGTGGACGGCTTCTCGGAGTCGGAGTTCCACTACACGCTCCTCAAGGGCCGCTCCAACTACCTGTGCCTCAAGAAGTGGGCGCACATGCGCGGCGCAGACAGCCTTGCTGACGATGAGGCCCGCATGATGGCGAAGGTGCTGATGTGGCTCCGAACGACGCAGACCGGCGACCGCAATGAGCTGAACCTGGGCCACCGCAACGCGTCTATGCCGTGGGAGAGGCTGTCAGCCCAGGGCGCGCGCGATTGCAACGGCATGAACGGCGTGTGCTTCCTCCGCGCCGCGCGAGAGCGGGCCGCGGGCGCGCATATCACCGTCGTGAACCACGCGCTCCTCATGACGGACCTCATCGCCGGCAGCGCGCTGATCCCGGAGTACGACATCCTGATCGTCGACGAGGCGCAGCACCTGGAGGAGGAGGCGACGAAGCACCTGGGCTTCGAGGTGGGCCAGCAGGCGATCGACGACCACCTGCAGACGCTCGGCGGCGACAAGGGCCTCATCAACCAGGCGGTGACGGCCTTCAGAGGCTCGAAGGCGGCGGAGACGAGGCGCAAGTCGGTGGAAGAGGCGGCAAGCAATATCGGCGCGCTCCTCCCGGGCATACGCGAGTCCCAGGCCGCGATGTTCTCCGCCATGCACTCCGTCATCGGCGAGGCCACCGGCGGCGAGTCCGGGCAGGACCTGCGCGTCACCCCATCCACGCGCGGCAAGCCGGAGTGGATGCGGCTCTCGACGATGTGGGAGAACGCGGACGTGTACCTCTCGCAACTGGACAAAGAGCTGCAGTCGCTGGGGAAGACTCTCGAGGGGCTGGACCAGGCGAAGCTGGTGGACTACGAGGCGCTGACCTTCGAGGTCGCGAACGCCGTCCAGCGCACCGCGGAGATCAGGCTGCACCTGGCGGAGTACTTCTCGAAGCCGGAGGACGACGGCATCTACTGGGTGACCGTGAATCGCAGGAACAGCAACATCACCCTGTACGCCGCGCCGCTCCACGTGGGCGAGCAGCTCGAGACGCTCCTGTATAGCCAGAAGGAGTCCGTCATCTTCACGAGCGCGACGCTAAGCACGAACCGCACGTTCGACCACATCCGCGAGCGCACGGGCTTCCTGGACTCTAAAGACGTGCTGCTGGGCTCGCCGTTCGACTACCCTCTCGCGGCGCTACTGTGCGTGCCGCAGGACATCCCGGAGCCCTCCGAGTGGGCGTACCAGTCGGTGGTGGAGAGGGCGGTCACAGATGCGGCCACGGCGGCGAGCGGCCGCACGATGGCGCTATTCACCTCCCACGCCGCGCTGCAGTCCACCGCGGCCGCCCTGCGCGGCCCCATGCAGACGATGGGCGTGGACGTGCTGGCGCAGGGAGCGGACGGCACGCCGCACCAGCTCATCCAGAAATTCATAGACAACCCGAAGTCGGTCATCCTGGGCACCGCCAGCTTCTGGGAGGGCGTCGACATCCCGGACAACCTGCTCAAGGTGCTCATCGTCGCCAAGCTGCCGTTCTCGGTTCCCACGGAGCCCGTCTTCTCCGCTCGCTCGGAGCTCTACGAGAACCCGTTCATGGAGTACGCCATGCCGCAGGCGATCCTCCGCATCCGCCAGGGGTTCGGCCGCCTCATCCGCCGCAAGACGGACAGGGGCGTCGCAATCATCCTGGACAAGCGGGTCATCTCGAAGAAGTACGGCCGCGACTTCATCCGCTCTCTCCCGCCGGCGACGCTTCGCGCCTGCAAGGCTTCCGACCTCGGCCGCGAGATCCGGGCGTGGATAGGGTAGTGGTCCCCTCGCACAAACCACGTACGTAATGGCCAATCTGAGGCGCTGGTCTGCGCCAGTGTTTGTGGGTATCGTATAAATACGGTATATACCCACACCCCATAGCTTCGCGTTCGAATGGGACTTTCTTGACTGTCGATATAGAGAAAGATAGATGGGCGGTGGGGATATTTGCCTGTTACGCTCTATGAGTCGGGCTGGCGAAGGTGGCCGGCGATGCGGACAAGTCCGCATATTTCGATTGGGGGGAACATGAAGCGAATCATAGCCGGTATCCTGGCCCTCTCATTTGCCCTTCTGGGCGTTGCGAACGTTTCGGCGGACCCGCCGTCCGGCGTTCCCGGCGACCACGTCCTGGACAGTTATATCGTCGTCCTCAAGGCCGGCGCCTCGGCCGATAAGGTCGCCGCGACCCACAAGCTTGACCGCGGCCACCGCTACCAGGCCGTTTTCAACGGCTTCTCGGCGAAGGTGCCCCCCCCGGAAGGGTCAAGGCCCTTCAGAATGATCCCAGCGTCCTTTCAGTCACTCCCGACCTTGAAGTCACCATCCTCGGGAAACCCGTAAAGGGCTCGGGCGGCCCGTCTTCGTCCCAGGTCGTTCCCGCCGGCGTCAAGCGCATCGGCGCAGCTCCCGGCACGCTGAGCCATACCGGCGCTGGGATCGGCATCGCAATCATCGACACCGGCATTGACATGAGCAACGCAGACATTCGTGTCTCCTCCACGTGCTTCTCCGCCTACGGCACAACGTCGGCCTATTGCCAGGACGACAATGGCCACGGCACCCACGTTGCGGGAATAGCCGCTGCTATGAACAACACGACCGGCGTGGTCGGCGTCGCGCCGGGCGCCACCGTGTATTCAGTCCGCGTCCTCCACAAGGGCTCCGGTGCGGACTCGGCGGTGATCGCCGGCCTGGACTGGGTGCTGGCGAACGAGAACAAGGTAACGCCACGCATCCGGGTTGCCAATATGAGCCTGGGTAGGCTGGCCTCGTCCGATGACTCCGCCATGCAGGCTGCAGTGGCAGCGGTGAATGCCGCAGGCATTACGGTCGTCGTCGCCGCCGGCAACGACGCAGCGCTGGAGGCCAACGCCCAGGTCCCCGCGAAGTTCGCCGAGGCTATCGCCGTGGGCAGCACGACAGCGGAGGCCGGCACGCCCGGCAAGGGCGCGTGCAACGGCGCGATAGCGGCCGACACTGCATCCCTCTTCACGTCTGACGGAACGGCCGTAGCCATTTCCGCCCCTGGTGAGACGAAGGAAGACCTCAAGGGCTGCACCATCACAGCAGACGGAATCCTGTCGCTCGCCCGCGGCGGCGGCACAGTGAAGATGTACGGCACAAGCATGGCGGCCCCTCACGTGGCCGGCGCAATCGCACTGATGTGGGACCGGGCGGACGACAAGGGCGGCAGCCTCTCTCCCGCGCAGGTCAGGACAGCAATCACGGCCACCGCCTCGCGCAAGGGCACCGCGCCCCTGAACTCCCCCACAGGCGGCTACTCCTTCGACGGCGTTCGCGAGGGCATCCTCAACGTCCCAGCCGCGCTGGCATACTGAGCGCGAGACGTAGCTTAGACCGTTTGTAACAACAGGGAGGGCCGGAAATCCGGCCCTCCCTGTGTTTTTGCCAATTCTGACCTTAATGCTCTCCCTCGTCGCCGCCGCCCCGGGAAGAATCATCTGTCCTGTGAACGGGCGCGATTCAAATTGTAGGATCAACCCGCCTTGTGCGCAGCCCACTTTTGGGCCATCGCCCTCAGGGCAGGCAAATGCTCCGGCCAGTCATGAAGCGTCGCCGGGTCGAAGTCGGCGCCATTGGGCCACACGAGCGTGTGGACTTCGGGATCAATGCGGACCTGGCCGAACAGGTCGGGGTTACGCAGCTCGCCGTAAATCTCCCCGGCAAGGACGGGCAGGAAATTTATGGCCTGCGAACTGCCGTCGCTGAAGCGCACCAGGAGAGAGTATGCGCCCAGATGCTCGAAGGCGGTAACCCTGTGGATTGGATGCGACATTCGGATCTCCTACTTGAGCGGCTCAATCTTCATCGGTAATCGGCCGGATTGCAGGCGTTCCCAGTTCTTCATCAACTCGTCCTGGTGCAGCTCCGCCCATGCTTCTACGAAACGATGCTGGCGTTTGGGCAGGCTGCCGCCGATAAGCCCAATGGAGTCGATAGCATATATCCCAACATTCTCCTGGTAATAGGCATGCAGATGCGGACCGTGGTGCTGTCCGCCGGGCTCTGCGTACATCCTGATTATTATCCCGAAGAAGCGCGCTATCTCTGGCATTGCACTCACTATGTTATAGGAATCGGGCGCGCGGCGATATTGGCTATTGAATTTGACTCCCCATGCCAATCCCTTTAAGATACTGCGTCAGACTGTACTTGACTTGCAGGAGGGTCCGATGCGAATCGTTCGTTATCTTGCGCCGGGGGCGAAGGCGCCCGCGGTGGGTATCATCGTGCGCGGGGACAAGATTTCCGAGGTGCCGGGGTCGGGCGGCGACCTTGGCGTGCTGACGCTGCTGGACACGGCCGGCCTGCGGCAGGTGGCATCCGCGGCGACGGTCACCCACGACCTCAAGAAGGTGAAGCTGCTCGCTCCCGTGGGCAGGCCGGGCAAGATCCTCTGCCTCGCCGCCAACTACCACCCCACGGACAAGCGCAAGGAAGTAAACCTGGACAGGGATACGCCCAAGTTCTTCATCAAGCCCTCCAGCGCGATGGTTGGCCCGGACGAGGCCATATCCTACTTCCCCGTCACAACGAGCCTTATCCAGGAGATCGAGCTCGGCGTCGTCATCGGCAAGCCGGGACGCAATATCTCGAAGGAGAAGGCGCTCGACCACGTCTTCGGCTACACGATCATCAACGACGTCTCCTCGCGCAGCCTTAACTTCGCCAAGGAGAGGGAGAACGTCTACTACTTCGACTGGCTGAACGGCAAGTGGCTGGACGGCCACTGCCCCGTCGGCCCGTGGGTTGTCGATAAGGCCTCGATCGCCGATCCCCACAAGCTCTCGCTCAAGACCTACGTCAACGGCGAGCTCCGCATCGATTCCAGCACCAGCAACATGATCTTCGACATCGGCCGCCAGATCGAGTACATCTCGAAAATGTGCGTGCTCGAACCCGGCGACCTTATCGCCACCGGCGTTGCGCTTGCGAAGGCCGGCGAGGGCGAGAAGATGCTCCAGCCCGGCGACGTCATCGAGGGCGTCGTCGAGGGAGTTGGGAAGCTGACGAACCCGGTCGTGAAGGCGTCGTAGTCAGTAGTCAGTAGTCGGCAACCGGCCGGGCATCGATCGATGCCCGGCTGGTCTTTGTTTGAAGTGGGGTGATCTTCCTATGGCGCATAGCTGGGATTTCGTCCATAATCCGTCCCATGGGCCGGAATTGAGGAGTTTCTGAAATGAAGATCACGAAGCTGACGAGCATGTGCGTCAAGAGCGATGTCGGCCGGAAGCTATTTATGGTGCGCGTGGACACGGACGCTGGCATATACGGCCTCGGTGAGGTGGGGAAGGGTAGATGGGGCAAGGCGATAGAGCAGGCGATGGCGCAGCTATCTGAGATTCTCGTCGGCGAGGACCCGTTCAGCACGGAGCGCCTGTGGCAGCACATGTTCCGGGGCTCGTTCAACCCGGCGGACGGCGTCTATAGCTGCGCCATCAGCGCCATCGATATTGCCCTGTGGGACATCAAGGGCAAGGCGCTCAAAATGCCGGTGTACAGGCTTCTCGGCGGCCCTGTGCGCGACAGGGTCGTCTGCTACCCCCACACGCAGGGCAAGGACATGCGCTCGCTCGTGGACAACTGCAGGCGCGCGGTGGACGCCGGCTGGAAGTTCGTAAGGTTTGATGTGCCGGAGACGAACGCAGACGGCAACCTGGGCGCAGGCGGGCCGGGCACGCTGGACCCCGCGCGCGCAGTCATGCTCTGCCGCGACATGGCGGCGAACGTCCGCGAGGCCGTGGGGCCGGACATCCAGATATGCATCGACGCCCACACGCGGCTGGACACCGCCCACGCCGCGACGCTCTTCCGCCTGCTGGAGCCGTACAACCCCTTCTTTATAGAGGACGCCCTTCGTTCCGAGGGGCCGGAGAGCTACCGCACACTAGCCCGCCAGGTCCGCCTGCCGATCGCGGCGGGGGAACAGTGGTCGAGCAAGTGGCAGCTCCGCACCGTAATTGAAGAGGAGCTAATCAGCTACGCCCGGATCGACGTGTGCAACGTCGGCGGCCTCACGGAGTCGCTCAAGATCGCCCACGCCTGCGAGACGCACTACATCGACATCGCTCCGCACAACCCGCTTGGCCCGGTGAGCGCGGCGGCGTGCGTGACGCTGTGCATGGCCTCCACGAACGTGGGCGTGCAGGAGATGCCGAAGCAGCCCGGCACGCTGGACCTTGACCTCTTCCCCGTGCAGGTGGGGTGGAAGGACGGCTACGCCTTCGCCCAGGACACCCCCGGCTTGGGCGTAGACATCGACATGGCGGTCGCGGAGTCGCGCCGCGCGGAGCCCGGCGGGTGGCCTCCGCTCCTCCGCCGCAGTGACGGCGCGTTCACGAACTGGGAGGCATATCGGATTCCCGTTCGCCGCGTTATAGTGGGTGAATCAGGACGCGGAAGACGGGAGTGCGCCCTCCATGGAAGACCAGGAAACGACCGCCCTGCTGGCTGAGTACGGCTTCACCGGTGAAGCCGCGGCGGCCGCCCTCGCCGCGATGATCGAAGCCAGCCTCACCAACCCACGGAAGAGCCGCATTCAGCTTTCCAAAGCCCCGAAGATCGAGGCGCTGCTCTCGGAGCGCTTCGTCCTTGTTTGCGGGCGCGACAAGTGCCGCGAGGCGGCGGAGGCAGCGCTACGGGCCGGTGCGGCGGCGTGGGGGCAATCACAGGCGGGCGCGCCAAAGACTATCGTCGTCGGCGCGCGGGAGTTCTGCTCCGTCTGCGGCGGCTCTGAGAACGCCCGCGCCGTTCGCGAGATGGCCGAGGCGATGGCCAGGGCAGGGAAGAGCCGCCTCATCATCATAGGCGGCACACCGGAGATGAAGACGAAGCTCACCTCGCTTCTCCCCCAGGCCGTCGAGGCCCGGTTCGTCTTCGCTGGCGACTACACGGACACGAAGCGGGCAGACGCCAACGCCAACTGGGCAGACATAATCGTCGTGTGGTCGTCCACCCCCATCCCGCACAAGCAGACCGTTCCCTACCGCGCCTACCGTCCCATTACGGTCGCCCGCCGAGGAATTGCCGCCCTGGCAGATGGGGTGGTGAGGTCGCTGTCCTGACCGTCGCTACAAATCAAAAGGCAGGTCAAAAGAAAAGGGCGCCGGATGATACCGGCGCCTTTTTCTCAAAGCCTATCCTAACTCGGGTCCTAAAGCTTCTTGTTCATCTTCAGGTCGTAGCCCGCCTTGACGGGGGCGTCGAGAGAGCCGTCAGGCTTCTGCGGCTTGTACTCGAACTCGATCTTCGTGAAGTTCAGGCTGATCTGGTCGGTCGGGATGTCCCCGCCCTGGCCGCCGATCTGGAATGAGCTTACAAGGACGTCCGAGAGCGTGATCTTCATATACTTCTGCTGGTCGCCGCCGGACTTGCGCACGAAGAGGGTCGCCTGCTTGATGTGCTGGCCCGTTGCGCATGCAAGCATGAGCATGGGGGATGCCTTGCTGGACTTCATTGTGAAGTGGAAGTCCTGCATACTTACCTTGCCGGCCCCACCGCCGCCGCCGCCGGCGTGCGTGCCCATATTCGTCTCGCCCCAGCTCCAGGACTCCAGCTCGATCTCGCCCCTGTGCTTCTCATCCGAAGACTCGCCGGGAATGCCGTCGATCTTCAGGAAGTAGTCCACCGCCGCCCTGGTGCTGCCGTCGGACCCGTCGACATCGCCGGTCGCCTGCGCGTGCTCGGTCACAACGCCCCGTGCAAGTGTTTCGAACTGGGCCGCACTGACCTCCGGCACACCGCTTGAAAAATAGCCGCCGCCGAACGCGGCCACGGCCATAACCGCCATCAAAATAGCCGCCACTCCTAACCGCACAGAAACACGCATACTCTCCCCTTTTGTACTAAATCAACCCTATAAGCCACACCACCACAGTCTATGCAGGGTCCAGAGGGTCGCGCATGAGTGTTTCACCCTATATGGCATAGTCTTTTCGGACTGGTCCATTCCCCGTAAGGCGGATGTGCAGCCGCGCGTAGGTAGTGTACTTACGTGCCGTGGTCGTACTTGCCTCGATGCATGACGCATAATAGGGGAACGAGCGTTAAGCCAAACAAGGTAACCAGGTAAATGGCCGGGATGGCTGTCGAAAAACCAAACGATAAGGTTATCGTGCGGCCCAGGCACTACGCCGACCTGGTCTCGCGGTACATGCGGCCCCAGGCCGCCATGGTGGCCCTGATGGGCGCGCTGCTGCTCGGCGGCACGGCTCTGTACCTTATTCAGCCGCAGATCGTCAGGTACTTCATCGACACCGCCCGCGCGGGCGGCGAGAACAGCGCGCTCTTCAGCGCCGGCGCAGCGTTCATCGGCATCACAATCGTCGCCCAGGTCGTATCCGTGTTCGCCGACTACACGAGCGCCCAGGTGGGGTGGACGGCGACAAACAACCTGCGCAACGACCTTGCGCGACACTGCCTGCGGCTGGATATGTCGTTCCACAAAAGCCGGACGCCGGGCGAGATGATAGAGCGCATCGACGGCGATCCTACCCAGCTCGGAAGCTTCTTCTCCCGCTTCGTGATCGACATCCTCGGGAGCGTGCTGCTGCTTGGCGGAGCGCTGGTGCTCGTAGCAAGGGAAGACTGGCGGGCCGGACTGGCGCTCACGCTCTTCGCCGGCGTATGCATGGCGGTGCTGTTCACGCTTCGCAACATTGCCACTCCGTACTGGAAGGCGGAGCGCGAGGCGAGCGCCCAGACCTTCGGCTTCCTTGAGGAGCGCCTTTCAGGCACGGAGGATATCCGCACCAACAACGCCAAACCGTACGTCATGCGCCGCTTCCACGAGCTAATGCGCACGTGGTACCGCAAGTACCGCATGTCCGATCTTATGGGCAGCATGATGTTCGGCTCCACAATCATGATGCTTATCTTCGGCAACGCCCTGTCGCTCGGTGTGGGAGCGTACCTGTACATCAACGGCGATGTTACTATCGGCACCGTTTACCTGTTCCTCTACTACACGAGCCTTCTCGTGTGGCCGATCAACAGCCTCACCTCGCAGCTCGATAGCTTCCAGCGCGCCACCACCAGCATCTCGCGCGTTGTGGAGCTCACCCAGGCGCAAAGCAAGGTGCCGGACGGGCCGTCGGCCGACGTATCGACCGGGCCGCTCGCAGTCGAATTTGACCGCGTCTCGTTTTCCTACGGCGAGGGCGAGGCTGTCCTGCACGATGTCAGCTTCACTCTCGCTCCCGGGACGGTCCTCGGCCTCCTGGGCCGCACCGGCAGCGGCAAGACGACGATGACGCGCCTGCTCCTGCGGCTGTACGACCCTTCGTCCGGCGCGGTCCGCGTGGGCGGCAGGGACGTGCGCGAGCTCAAGGTGGGAGCGCTGCGGGAGCGGGTGAAGCTGGTGACGCAGGACGTGCGACTCTTCCAGGGGACCGTGCGTGACAACCTGACCTTCTTCGACCCATCGATACCTGACGAGCGGATGATTGAGGTCATCCACAGCCTGGGCCTGTCGCGCTGGTACGAGTCCCTTCCGAACGGGCTGGACTCCGAGCTTTCCAGCGGCGGCAGCGGCCTTTCCGCAGGCGAAGGGCAATTGCTGGCGTTTGCGCGCGTCTTCCTGCGTGACGCCGGGGTCGTAATCCTGGACGAGGCGTCGTCGCGACTGGACCGCGGCACGGAGCAGATGATCGAGCGGGCGGTGGACAGGCTGGCGCGAGGCCGCACCGTGATCATCATCGCCCACCATCTTGCCACGGTGCAGCGCTGCGACCGGATCATGGTCCTGGAGCAGGGCCGCATCGTGGAGCACGGCGACCGCCGGGCGCTCGCGGCGGACCCCTCCTCCCGCTTCGCTCGGCTCCTCAAGACGGGCCTCGAGGAGGTGCTTTCGTGAGCACCTTCAGCCGACTGTGGACGCTCCTCCGCTTCCATCCGGGCTTCGTGCTCCTGCTGCTCTCGAGGTCCATGGGGCTTGTAGTAATCCCCCATTCAGTCTCCCTCACGACAAGGGCCATATTTGACACACTCTCGGCGGACCAGCCTGCCGGCTTCGACGTATATACCCTTTGCGCCCTGATGGTGGGCCTTGGAACGATGCGCTTCTTCACCAACCTCATCGGCTCCATCCTCACGCCGCGGGCGATCTTCACGTTCACATCCCTTTTGCTCAGGAACATGCTGAGCCACGTGCTGGACCGGCCGGCGGGGGCCTCCCTGCCGGACTCCCCGGGCGAGGCCGTCAGCCGCTTCCGGGAGGACGCCGAATCGACGGCGCAGTACCTGAACCGGCTCAGCTTCGTCGTCCCGCTGCTCATATACGTCGTCGTCGCCGTTTACATCATGCTGCGCATCAGCCCGCTGGTGACGCTGGCCGTCTTTATGCCGCTGGTGCTCATAACCGCCAGCCTCAGCATCGCCCTGCGGCACATCAAGCGCCTGAGGAAGGCCAACCGTAAGGCCACCGGCGACGTCACGGGCTTCATCGGCGAGGTCTTCGGGTCGGTGGAATCTATAAAGGTAGCCGGCGCCGAGGAGCGTGTCATCGAGCGGTTCATCGACCTGAACAACAAGCGCCGCACCGTTACAATCAAAGACACGTTCCTGAACGGCGTACTGGGCTCGATGTGGGACATCACGATCGGCTTCGGCACGGGCTTCGTGCTTATCCTCGCCGCGCAGTCCATCCGCTCCGGCGACTTCACCGTCGGCGACTTCGCCCTCTTCGTCTCCTACTTCGGCTTTATCGGCTGGCTGAACCAGGAGGTGGGCAGGCTGGTGACCCAGTTCCGGCAGACGGAGGTGGCCTTCGACCGCATGGACCGCGTGATGCACAGCGCCCCGCCGGGCAAGCTGGTAGAGCACGCGCCGGTGTACCTCAGCGGCGCGCTGCCTACCGTGCCCGTGGTTGAGAAGTCTGCGCGCGACCGGCTGGCGCTTGTCGAGACGCGCGGCCTTACCTACCACTACCCCGGGTCCGCGAACGGCATCGACGGGATCAACCTCCGCGTGGAGCGCGGCACCTTCACCGTGATCACCGGCCGCATTGGGGCAGGGAAGAGCACCCTCCTGCGCGTGCTGCTGGGCATCCTCACGAAGGAGTCCGGGGAGGTCTACTGGAACGGCGAGCTTGTGCAGGAGCCGGACAAGCACTTCGTCCCGCCGCGCTGCGCCTACACCGCCCAAGCGCCGCGACTGTTCAGCGAGTCCCTGCGCGACAACATCCTGATGGGCGTCCCGGAGGACGGTGCGGGCCTGCAATCCGCCCTGCACTACGCCGTCCTGGAGGGCGATGTGCCGGAGCTGGAGGCCGGTCTGGACACCCTTGTGGGCCCCCGCGGCGTGAAGCTCTCCGGCGGCCAGCTGCGCCGCTCGGCCGCCGCTCGGATGTTCGTGCGCGACGCCGAGCTACTGGTATTCGACGACCTCTCAAGCGGGTTGGACGTCGTCACCGAGCAGCTCCTCTGGGAGCGCCTGTTCCAGCGCCCGGACGTGACCGCCCTCGTCGTCTCCCACCGCCGCCCTGCGCTCCGTCGCGCCGACCATATCGGCGTCATGCGCGACGGCCGCATTGAAGCTGAGGGAACGCTGGACGCGCTGCTTGAGACGAGCGAGGAGATGCGCCGCCTGTGGACCGGCGAGCGCGATGAGAGCCGGTCCGCAGCTTCGTCTTCATAGAATCTTCACACGCCGGGACTTCCTCTTCACAACCCCTCGTCATCCCTGCAAAATTCTTCATGCGTTCGGCATGCACGGCGGGCTTCGTCATCACGGGCTGTGCACGTGGCGGGGGCTATTCTGACATTGTGCAGTGTGGCTGGTGTCAAACAGCAAATCGAAACCACAAAGCAACAGTGTCCAGGGAGGACCAAAATGAAGACGATCAGGAATCTTCTATGGGTAGCGGCGGCGGTATTCGGCATCGCGTTCATTGGCATCGGGGCGACGTTCGTGTACATGGGCTACCAGGCAAGAGGTGAGATCAAAGACAGGCTCATAGAGCAGCAGGTCTACACCAGCGCAGACGCAGAGAAGTTCGGAGTCCCGGCCAACACGCTGGTCCAGGACGCAAAGACGGCCCAGGCCCAGGCGGACGTGATCAAGCTCCACACACTCGGCCGGCATGGCCCGTTCCAGACACTGGCCCGCGAGGACCCGAACCGCCAGAGCTACTTCAACGGCGCAGGGCTCCAGGCGGCCCTTGGCCTCTCAGTCCTGGCCCTTGGTGTGGCGGACCTTGCGATGGGCAGCGGCGCACTGATTCTCCTGATCGGGTTTGCCACGCTGGTGGTAGGCGTACCGGGCCTGTACTTCATCAGGGTCCCGGCCGAGGAGAAGGTCGCCAGGGCAGCCCCGGCCATCAGGCCCGCTCACGGCTACGCAGGCGCTGACTAACAACTGAATAGACCAAAGACAAACAGGGAGGATGACGGCTGGGCCGTCACCCTCAAGGCTTGCCAGCTAACGACCCCATTCCCATTCGCTACCGACTGAGGTCGAAGTTCTCAAACACGCCTATTTGCCGCCAAGCGCCACCATCGTGACAGAACAGTTGTACCGTCTGTTAAAACAGGTTTAGCAAACTGCCATCTGTCCGCATCACGAACTGTCGTTGTTTTCGAAGCCAGCGCTGAAGTACGCTATTTGGCATGTGATCTCAAAGTCAATACTTCGTTACTTGCCCACAGGCCGATGTAACATAGGCCAAAGACCCTCTCACAGCGCCCGAAGTTGTGCGTCGGTGTCGTTAGCTCCTTGCACCAACCTCCGCCTTAAAGTGATGAGCACGAAAGCGGGTAGTCTATGCCTTTTCCAACTGTGAAGCGGGTTCGATATGGCAAAAAGCCTCTGAAGCGCGTTGTCTGCCAGCTTCGGTTCTCGCCTATTCTGCGGGTCGATGCCGAGGTGCCGGCACCTTTCCAAGAGCACATCAAATCGGGCTTCCCGAATCTCATAGATAAGTCGGAGTTGACACTCGACGCTCCGGACGGTTCACAAATTAACCTTGTTTCAAACATGGTGCGCTTGGCCCCGTCACTGATGAAGAATTACGAGTTCGTCTCCGAAGACGGACGGTGGAAAGTCAACTTGACCAGAACTTTCATGGCTCTGTCAACGGAGGACTACGATTCGTGGGAGCGGTTCAAAGAAAGTTTGACGCTACCGCTGACAGCCCTTAGGGCAGTATACGCACCTGAGTACTTCACACGTGTTGGTCTTAGGTACTTCGATGTTTTTGACAAGGCTGCTCTCGGGCTCGACGAAGTCCCATGGTCAGAGTTGCTAAGTCCGAATGTTCTTGGATCTCTCGGCTCAGCCCAATTGGCCGACGACGTCATGGCATCCGAAAGTAGAGCGGATATCCGCCTGGACTTGGATAATGGCATGGTGCGCCTGCAGACTCGGTTCTCTAGCCTCCAAGAATCTATGTCCAAGCAATTTGAGATCGATAGTGATTTCTTCGCCGTTGGTCAAATCCCCCGAGACGAGGGCGAGAGCCTTCTGGATTCTCTGCATGCAAAAGCTCATAGTTTGCTGCGATGGTGCATTACAGATAAGTTGCATGAGGCGATGGAGCCAACCCCTATATGAACCTTTCCATCCAGAAAATAGACGGTGGTGGAACTAGCGACAGTGTCGTCTCCATTGGGTCTACCGAGGCTTATTTGCCGTCGGATCAGACATTTGGTGGCTATATTCAGCCAACGATGCCATTGGGAACCGACAATCCACTTCGATCGGCTTGGCGACTTGTTAACAGTCTTGAAAACGGGGCTGTTGCAGACCAAGCTAGACAGATATTGACCAGTCTTCACAACATTCTCACGCACAGCGCCGGAGACAAGAGTAATCTCCCCGAGATGGAAGCAGCGCTTCTGGATGACGGCTCTCTCCTTCTGGAATGGGCATTGCCCGAGTTCCGCGTTGGGATCGGAATCGAGAAGGACTCCCGTAATTCCGGTTGGTTCGTAGTCAGCACTTCACGGGTTGGTGGAATAAAAGCATCCGACCTTTTGACCGCCGATTTCCGGGGTATTCTATCGTCGCTGATAACAACAGTAATCTTTTCCACATAAGGCTTCTCGAAGTGCAGTTCCCTGATCAATGTGTCCGCGGCTTACTGAACGTTTCATACGTGACGAAGCTGGGACTCCCTGCCGCGCACGCCTTTGAATTTGACGAACCGCCAATGGCACGTCAAGACGGCTGCGTTGAACAATCCATTAACTGGTACGATGACGAAGGCGCGGTTGCCGTAGCGCTTATCCAGACCAAGTCCAATGGGGAGTTGCAGTTCAAGGCGGGCGTTGCCGTATTTCCGCGGTCAGCGCTCGACCAGCTTAAGAGCCATCACGCAGTCGGTGAGCGGATTCAGTACGAAAGAGCGGAAAAGCCGGACAACAAGTACCACGGGAATATCCTTCTAAAGCGCGACACACCTGGTCCTGAGCGGAAGATGATTCAGAGCTTTCTCGCCATGTCTTCGAAGGTACGGCTGCGTGAATGACCGCATCGTCAGCCGGAGTTCCTGCCAAAAAGGGAATCTCTGGCCGCAGTGCAGCCCATGTCGAGATATCATCTGATTAATGAAGGGCCGAACCCCGAACACGTACCCATCCAAACTACCCATGCATTAACCGTGACAGGCGGAGTTATCTCGGAAGAGCCGGAATGTCGCCCTTCGTACCATAAATGCGAGGACGTTCCGCGCCCGATGTCTATCGCATTCGCGCGAAGAGCTTTGCGTGGCTGTATGATGCCCTGGTGGGGGAGCCGGGACTTGAACCCGGACGCCTTGCGGCACAAGATCCTAAGTCTTGCTCGTCTGCCAATTTCGACACTCCCCCTTTGGACCGAGGCAAACATAATTATATCGCGGCGCCATGGGGGTGTCACGGCTGGCTAACGGACGGGCGCTCCTATCGGCGCCCTGCTGGTTACCGCCTCCAGCATCTCAGAAAGCACCCTGCGCGAATCGAAGTACGCCTCCGCCAACTCTCGCGCCGCCCCGCTGTGTCGGGCGTATTTGCCGTTCACATCGCGAACGCATTCTGCCGCTTCCTCCGGCGACGCGTATGCCAGCAGGCCCTCGCCCACTGGGAGCCGGCTGGAGAGCCCCGTGTCCTGCGCCATCACCGGGCGGCCGCTCGCAAGGAACACCTCCGCGCCCGCCGGCAACCGGCCGCTGTTGGACCACGCCTGCGCCGGAGTCGCGACGCACAGGGCCGCGCGTGACTCATGGACGTACCGCTGGTAGGACATGGGCACGAGCGACACGTCCAGCGCGTCCCTCGCCCGCCACCCGCGGCTTTCGAAGAAGCCCCGCGGAGCGTCCGGTCCGCGCAACAACACTTCCAGGGCAGCGCCCGTTGCTTCGGGAAGGTCCATCACTTTGAACAGGTTCTCCGGTGCCGGCCCTCGCCCCGCCTCGCGCGTGCCGGCGGCGGGCCGCTCCCACGGCTGAAATGCGGTTATGAGCCCCAGCGGCGGCGCGGGCGTGACCGGCCAGGCGTCCATGACCACCGGCTGCCTCGTAGGCCGCCAATCGATCCCGGCGGCGGGGACCCGGCACCCGGCCATGTTGATGTTCCCCCCGAACGTGGACCACTGGTTGTGCGATGCGATGCGCGCGTCGAACTCCGGGTCCGTCAGCATCCTCGTCTGCGTCGCGCCGGGATTCGTGTCGACGAACACCCTCGCGGGGATATCCATGAGCCACGGCCGCAGCTCTCCCACCGCCGAGACGTTGATAAGCGCGTCCGCAGTCGAAGCAAGCTCGCGCACTCGGTCGGATGCCGGCCCGTGCCAGGCGCCGGTATGTGCGTAGTGGTACGCCCACCTGTCCCAGTGGCCGAAGCGGGTTAGTGTTCGCGACATGAACGCAAGGCCGTGCGCCGGGTCCTCGCTCGTCGTGTTACGGATCGGGTTGAAGCAATCGGGATAATCGAGGCTGTCTACGAGGTAGCAAACGTCGTGACCAAGGCGGGAGAGTCCCATCACGTACTGGAGCGGGCCCCATACCATATCGCCAAGGGGCCGCCTGACCATGTCCCCGAGGACGATGATCCTGAGTCGGGAGTTCTTGTCCGGGTTAGATTCGGTCACGTCGCCTCCCTGTCTTCCCAGCGCCCACATCGTGACGCGGCTACTGAATGCCCAAACCGTCGCGGCCCTGCACATCCGGCGTGGCAACGCCCATCTAGGCGTTATGTGCATCGCCGATAATCAAAAGCAGGACCCAAATCAAGGGTACAGCGCCGTTACAGCGCTAACAATTGATATTTCGACAAAGCCCGGTAGTCCGATAGGACAGTTAGAACCCCGCGCGCTTGTCGCACACGTAAGGGAACGGCTCCTTGTTGATGAAGTGGCGGAGGTAGTCCTTGAAAAGGCGGCGGCGGCCCTCGTACGCCTCGGCGGTGCGGAATGAGGCGTGAGGGGAGAGGACGCCGTTGGGCATCTTCCAGATGTCCGGCGGCGGCTCGACGGACCACACGTCGATGCCCGCCCCGCAGTACCGACCGCTGCGCAGCCCCTCGTACAGCGCCGGCTCATCGATAATGCCGCCGCGCGAGACTACCACCACGCCTGCACCGTGCTTGAGCAGGCCCATCCGCCGGCGGTCCATCATGCCCTTCGTCTCCGGCGTGATGGGCGCGGCGATCACCAGCCAGTCGATGATTCTGAGCATGTCGTCCAGCCGGTCGGGAGTCCAAACGGCCTCCACCTCCGGCATGGGGTACCAGAAAGGCCGCACGCGCTTGTCTATCCCGTACACCTTAATGTTGAAACCGAACGCCCGCCGCGCCACAGCGGCGCCCACGTCCCCCATGCCGACGATGCCGATAGTCTTGCCGCTCATCTTCATGAGGCTGCCGCCGTAGCTCCAGGACCAGCTTCCCGTCTTCTGGTCCTCCCACAGGTAGTTCATCCTGTGTGCGATCGTGAGCATCACCGCGAACACGTGGTCTGCCATCGGCTGGGAGTTCGGACCTTTGCTGTTGGTGAGCACGACATCGCTCTCTATGAGCTCAGGCGACTTCGCCGCAACGCCGTTGATGCCGGTTGCGGACGTATGCACCCACTTGAGCCTGGTCGCCTCCTTGAACACGCTGGACGGCGGTATGCCGAAGTAGACGTCCGCGTCGCGTATAGCGGCCTTCTGCGCCTCCTCGGTATCCGCCGGAACAAACTCGATGTCCGGGAACTCCCGCGCAAGCTCATCCGCCCAGTCCTTCACGGTGGGGCGGTAACAGCTACCGGCAATAACGACTTTCATGCGCATCTCCGAAGTAAGCGGTTCCGTGTACGACACCACACTGCTGTCCGGCGGTGCGCAGAGAACCCAGGCACCCACGGAACAAACACGGCTCATAGTCCTGGTCCTGGTCATGACGGTCTCTATTCTGGCAGTCGTGGCGTGCGGAGGCGCGAAGGACGAAAACGACACCGCCACGGCCGGCCCTCCAGGACAGCCCACGCCAACAGGGGTCGCACAAGCGGCGCCAACTTCCCCGGCGGCGGCGGCGCCAGGCAAGTACGTGGCCGCTCGGGCCACGACCGAATCCGT